>NZ_NSGT01000092.1:0-80251 GCF_009192905.1 Xanthomonas sp. LMG 12459 | reverse complement strand
GGGCGGACTCTGGATACCGTTCGGACACACAAGGGCCAGCATGTGGAGGGCGGAGCCGATCTACGATGCAAGCTCGAAGCTTTAGGAGCGACTGGACCTCCCACACCTCCTCCGATGATCAGTCGGAAGACATGACGCCTGTTTAGGGGCGACATGTCCAGATACAAGGAGCGGCTTCAGCCGCGATGGGTTTTATCGAGCACGCCCGTCGCGGCTGAAGCCGCTCCTGCAGGACACGTCCTGTCGGTATGGGCGGCGGCCTGAACGGTTCGCCACGCGCCAAGCGCTTGCCGTGGATCGGATGCGCCTGGCGCGACGCGTTGCGGCGCTTTTTGTCGATCCGCGCCGCAGGAACAATCGTGCGCCGGAATTCATGGCGCGTCGCCACGCGTCATGACGTTGCCGATTTCGGCGTCTCAGCGCAACGCGTTGCGGCGCTTTTCATCAATCCGCGCCATCCAAGCAGTGATGCGCCGGAATTTCTAACACGTCGCCACGCGCGAGGCGCTAACTGCCGATCGGATGCTCTCAACGCAGTGCGTTTCGACGCTTCTCGTCGATCCGCGCCGCAGTGGCGGTGAAGCGCCGGAGTCGGTAGCGCGTCGCCACGCGCATTGATCCCGCCGCCCCTCAGACGCTCCTAGCGCAGCGCGTTGCGTCGCTTTTCATCAATCCGCGCCATGGACGCAGTGAGGCGCCGGAATCTGTAACGCGTCGCCACGCGCCAGATGCTTACCGCCGATCAGAGATGCTCTCAGCGCAGCGCGTTACGGCGCTTCTCGTCAATCCACTTAGAAGCCTGCGCCGGCGTGTACTCCCGCATCCAGCCCAGCATCGTGTCGATGTCGCTGCCGTACCACAGGTCGGCGCGCTGGTCCGGGTGCAGGAAGCGCTCCTCGACCATGCGATCGATCATGCCGATCAGCGGCGCGTAGAACCCTTCCACGTCGAGGAAGGCGCAGGGCTTGTTGCCGATGCCGAGCTGGCGCCAGGTCAGCATCTCGAAGATTTCTTCCATGGTGCCGAAGCCGCCGGGCAGGGCGACGAAGGCATCGGACAGGTCGAACATGCGCGACTTGCGCTCGTGCATCGAGCCGACGATCTCCAGCTCGGTGAGGCCGCGGTGCGCCACTTCCCAGTCCGCCAGTTGCTTGGGAATCACGCCGGTGACCTCGCCGCCGGCGGCGAGCACCGCATTGGCCACGGTGCCCATCAGGCCGACATTGCCGCCGCCATAGACCAGGCGCAGTCCCTGTTCGGCGATGCGCGTGCCCAGCGCGGTGGCACGTTCGACATAGGCGGGCTTGTTGCCGGCGTTGGAGCCGCAGTAGACGCAGATGCTTTTCATGGGATTCGGGAGTTGGGATTGGGGATTCGTAAAAGCGGTGAGTGGGTCGGGGCGCTGATGATGCCGGAGTGGGCGCGGATCATCGCTTGATCGGCTTCATGCGTGGGGCGATCCGCAAAGCACAACGCCGGGCATGTGCCCGGCGCTGTGGGATAAAGGATCGGGGATGGAGGCAGGGACGCGGCTTTGGCAAATCCCCACTCCCGAATCCCCAATCCCGACTTCAATTGGCCTTATGAATCGCCCGCTTGCTCACCGCCATGGCCGCGTCGTGGATCGCTTCGGACAGGGTGGGGTGGGCGTGGCAGATGCGCGCCAGGTCGTCGGCCGAGCCGTTGAACTCCATGGTCAGCACGCCTTCGTGGACCAGTTCGGAGACGCCGACGCCGACCAGGTGCATGCCCAGGACGCGGTCGGTCTCGGCGTGGGCGATGACCTTGACGAAGCCCGCGGGCTCGCCCATCGCCACCGCACGGCCGATCGCCGCGAACGGGAAGCTGCCGGCCTTGTACGGCACGCCTTCGGCCTTGAGCTGCTGCTCGGTCTTGCCGACCCAGGCGATTTCCGGCTCGGTGTAGATGACCCACGGAATGGTGTCGAAGTTGACGTGGCCGGGCAGGCCGGCGATCAGTTCGGCGACCGCGATGCCTTCCTCGAAACCCTTGTGCGCGAGCATCGGCCCGCGCACGCAGTCGCCGATCGCCCACACGCCGTCGACGCCGGTATGGCAGTGCGCATCGACCTCGATCTGGCCGCGCTCGTTGACCTTGACGCCGGTACCGTCGGCCAGCAGGCCCTTGGTGGCGGCGCGGCGGCCGACGGCCACCAGCAGCTTGTCCACGTTGAGGGTCTTCTCGCCTTCGCTGTCGCTATAGGTGACGACCACTTCCTGCTTCTTGCCCTTGCCGGTGACTTCGGTCTTGGAGACCTTGGCGCCGAGCTTGATGTCCAGGCCCTGCTTCTTGAATTCCTTCAAGGCGGTCTTGGCCACTTCGGCATCGGCCAGGGCCAGGAAGTCCGGCAGCGCTTCGAGGATGGTGACCTCGGCGCCCAGGCGCTTCCACACGCTGCCCAGTTCCAGGCCGATCACGCCGGCGCCGATCACCGCCAGGCGCTTGGGCACTTCGCTGAAGTCCAGCGCACCGACGTTGTCGACGATGGTCTCGCCGTCGAACTTGGCGAACGGCAGTTCGATCGAATCCGAGCCGGCGGCCAGGATCACGTTGGTGCCCTTCAGTTCGACTTCGCTGCCGTCGTGCTGCTTGACCTTGACCACGTTGCCCGGCTGCCCCGCGTTTGCTTGGAGCTCGCCGAAGCCGTAGTACGGGGTGATCTTGTTCGCCTTGAACAGCATCGCGATGCCGCCGGTGAACTGCTTGACGATCTTGTCCTTGCGCCCGACCATCGCCGCGACGTCGATCTTGGCATCCTTGAAGCTGATGCCGTGCTCGCCGAACAGGTGGCCCATGTTCCAGAACTGGCGCGAGGAATCCAGCAGCGCCTTGGACGGAATGCAGCCCACGCGCAGGCAGGTGCCGCCCAGCGCCGGCTTGCCGTCCTTGCCCAGCGCCGCGTCGATGCACGCGGTCTTCAGGCCCAACTGGGCGGCACGGATGGCCGCGTGATAGCCGGCGGGACCGGCACCGATGACGACGACGTCGTATTGTTCGCTCATTTCATTCGCTCACACGGGAATGGGGAATAGGGAATGGGGAATCGCAAAAGCGCAGGCGCCTGCCGCCTCCCATCCAGGTCCAGGCGGGAACAGGGCAGGGAAATGGGCGCTTGTCCCATTCCCCACTCTCCATTCCCGATTCCCGGCTCTTACAGACCGAACAGCATCCGGCCCGGGTTTTCCAGTTGGTTCTTGATGTCGACCAGGAACTGCACCGAGTCCTTGCCGTCGATGATGCGGTGGTCGTAGGACAGCGCCAGGTACATCATCGGCGCGATCACGACCTGGCCGTTCTCGGCGATCGGACGCTCCTTGATCGCGTGCATGCCCAGGATCGCGCTCTGCGGCGGGTTGATGATCGGGGTCGACAGCAGCGAGCCGAAGGTGCCGCCGTTGGTCACGGTGAAGGTGCCGCCCTGCAGTTCTTCCAGGCTCAGCTTGCCGTCGCGCGCCTTCTTGGCGTAGTCGGCGATGCCCTGTTCGATGTCGGCGAAGGACTGCCGCTCGACGTTGCGCAGCACCGGCGTGACCAGGCCCTTGTCGGTGGACACGGCGATGGAGATGTCGCTGTAGCCGTGATAGATGATGTCGTCGCCGTCGATCGAGGCATTGACAAGTGGGAAGCGCTGCAGCGCGTTGGCCGCGGCCTTGACGAAGAAGCTCATGAAGCCGAGCTTGATGCCATGGGCCTTCTGGAACTCGTCCTGCAGCTCCTTGCGCGCGGCCGAAACCTTGGCCAGGTTGACCTCGTTGAAGGTGGTCAACATCGCGGTCGAGTTCTTCGACTGCATCAGGCGCTCGGCGATGCGCTTGCGCACGCGGGTCATCGGCACGCGCTCTTCCGGACGCGCACCGCTGGCTTTGCCGGCGCCGCCGTTCTTGGCGTAGTTGAGGATGTCTTCCTTGGTCACCGCGCCGCGGCGACCGGTGCCTTCGACCTGCGAAGGATCCACGCCTTCGGTGATGGCGCTGAAGCGCGCGCCCGGCGGCAGGCTGGACACATCACCGGCGGCCTTCGGCGCGTCGGCCTTGGCGGCCTTCGGTGCTTCCGCGGCGGCGGCCTTGGGCGCTTCGGCCTTCGGCGCCTCGGCGACCTTGGCCTCGGCCGGCGCCGCAGCGGCGGTCGCGCCTTCCTCGATGATCGCCAGGATCTGCGAGCTGGTCACGGTGGCGCCGGTCTCGAACTTGATCTCCTTCAGCACGCCATCGACGGGCGAGGGCACTTCCAGCACGACCTTGTCGGTCTCCAGGTCCACCAGGTTCTCGTCGCGCTTGACCGCCTCACCGGCCTTCTTGTGCCAGCTGGCGATGGTGGCATCGGATACGGATTCGGGCAGTACCGGAACTTTGACTTCGGTGGCCATTGCAGGGGGCGTCCTAGTGGTGTCTTTTTTGAAATGTGAAAGGGGGTTTATTCAGCGACTTGGTCGTTGAACGGATTCAACAGCGCATCGGCGACCAGCTTCAGCTGCTCTTCCACGTGCTCGGCGAAGTGGCCGGCGGCGGGAGACGGCGAACGGGCGCGGCCGGCGTAGTGCAGGCTCTGTCCGTCGGCCAGGCAGGCCTGCAGGTGGTGCTTGATCTGGTACCAGGCGCCCTGGTTCTGCGGCTCTTCCTGACACCAGACCAGGTCGGTGGCATTGCCGTAGCGCTTCAGTTCGGCCGACAGCAGCTCGCGCGGGAACGGATACAGCTGCTCCACGCGCAGGATGGCGACGTCGTCCTGGCCGCGCTTGGTCTGGTCCTCGAGCAGGTCGTAGTAGACCTTGCCCGAGCACGCGACCACGCGCTTGACCTTCTTCGGGTCGGCCTTGGCGTCCGGGATCAGGTGCTGGAACTCGCCGTCGGCCAGTTCCTCCAGCGTCGACACCGCCAGCTTGTGGCGCAGCAGCGACTTGGGCGTCATCACCACCAGCGGCTTGCGCGTGGACATGCGCATCTGCCGGCGGATCATGTGGAAGGCCTGCGCCGGGGTGGTCGGCACGCAGACCAGCATGTTCTCCAGCGCGCACAGCTGCAGGAAGCGCTCCAGGCGTGCGGAGCTGTGCTCCGGGCCCTGGCCTTCGTAGCCGTGCGGCAGGAACAGCGACAGGCCCGAGATGCGGCCCCACTTGGCTTCGCCGGCGGCGATGAACTGGTCGATCACCACCTGCGCGCCGTTGGCGAAGTCGCCGAACTGCGCTTCCCAGATGCACAGCGCGTTGGGATCGGTGGTGGAGTAGCCGTACTCGAAGCCCATCACCGCCTCCTCGCTGAGCAGCGAGTCGATCACGGTGGCGTCTTCCGGGTTCTCCACCAGCTGCCGCAGCGGCAGGTAGTAGCTGTCGGTCTTCTGGTCGTGCAGGATCGCGTGGCGGTGGAAGAACGTGCCGCGGCCCGCGTCCTGGCCGACCAGGCGCAGCTTGTGGCCTTCGCCCAGCAGGGTGGCGTAGGCCAGGTTCTCGGCGAAGCCCCAGTCGCCCGGCAGTTCGCCGGCGGCCATCTTCACCCGGTCCTCGTAGATCTTGGCCACGCGCGGGTGCAGCTCGACGCCGCCCGGGATGGTGGTGATGATCTTGGCCAGCTGATCCAGGGTCTTGCGCTTGACCGTGGTGTCGACCTTGTCCGACAGCTTGCCCGACAGGTACTTGGACCAGTCGATGGCGAACTCGTCGGGCTTGCGGGTCGCCAGCTCGGTGGTGTATTCGCCCGAGTCGAGCTTGTTGCGGTAGCCGTCGACCAGCGCCTGCGCCTCGCCGGCCTGCAGCACGCCTTCGCTTTCCAACTGGGCGGCGTACAGCTCGCGGGTGGTCTTGTGCTTGCGGATGGTCTGGTACATCACCGGCTGGGTGGCCGCCGGCTCGTCGGCCTCGTTGTGGCCCCAGCGGCGGTAGCAGACCAGGTCGATGACCACGTCCTTGTTGAACTGCTGGCGGAAGTCGTAGGCCAGGTTGGCCACGAACGCCACCGCGTCCGGATCGTCGCCATTCACATGGAACACCGGCGCGCCGATCATCTTGGCCACGTCGGTGCAGTACAGCGTGGAACGGGCGTCGTCGCGGGCGCTGGTGGTGAAGCCGATCTGGTTGTTGACCACGATGTGCACGGTGCCGCCGACCGCGAAGCCGCGCGCCTGCGACATCTGGAACAGCTCCATGACCACGCCCTGGCCGGCGAACGCGGCGTCGCCGTGGATGATCACCGGCAGCACCGACTTGCGCGCGGCGTCGCCGTAGCGCTCCTGGCGCGACCGCACGCTGCCGACCACGACCGGATCGACGATTTCCAGATGCGAGGGGTTGAACGCCAGCGCCAGGTGCACCGACTTGCCGTCGGCCACCGCCACGTCGGCGGAGAAGCCCATGTGGTACTTCACGTCGCCGGTGTGGGCGCGGTCGTCGTGGGCGTGCTCGAACTTGCCTTCGAACTCGTCGAACAGCTTGCGCGGGTTCTTGCCCAGGGTGTTGACCAGCACGTTGAGGCGGCCGCGGTGGGCCATGCCGACCACGATGTCCTTGACCGTGTCGCTGCCGGCGCGCTGCACCAGCACGTCCATCATCGGGATCAGCGAGTCGCCGCCTTCCAGCGAGAAGCGCTTCTGGCCGACGTACTTGGTGTGCAGGTAGCGCTCCAGGCCCTCGGCGGCGGTGATCCGCTCCAGGGTGCGGCGGCGGCTGGCGGTGTCGCCGGCGATGTTGCCGCCCGCGTTCTCCAGGCGCTGGTAGATCCACTGGCGCTGTTCGAACTCGGAGATGTGCATGAACTCGCTGCCGATCGACCCGGTGTAGGTCGCCTTCAGCCGCGCCAGCAGATCGCGCAGTTTCATCCGCGGCTGGCCGCCGAGGCCGCCGGTGCTGAACTCGCTGCCCAGATCGCTTTCCGACAGGCTGTGGAACGGCAGGCCCAGGTCCGGCGGGTTCACCGGCGGGGTCAGGCCCAGCGGATCCAGCCGCGCGCCGAGGTGGCCGCGCGAACGGTAGGCGGTGATCAGGCGGCCGACATGGCGCTCGCGCTCGTCGCCGCTCGGGCCGGTGCCGCTGTTGGCGGCCTGGCGCGCGGCGCTGGCGATGTGGGCGATGACCGCCGAGTGGGGGACGTCACCGGCATCGCGGCCCTGGAAGCCGTCGAAGTAGGTTTTCCACTTGGGATCGATGCTGTCGGGAGAGACCAGATACTGTTCGTACAGGTCTTCGATATAGGCGGCATTGCCGCCGGCGAGTTGCGATGACTGCGCAAACTGCTTGAGTAGATTGTCCACGATGGTGGGGTGCGGTCGCTTTGTTTGGGGTGGCTTGCGGCAGGAACCGGCGGACGCGAGGGCCGCGCGGGCGTAATCAAGCGCAAAAATTATACCCCCATGAACCAGCCGGGGTGTGCATTCGGCGTGGTCAAGGCCGATCCCGGTTCATCCGTGGCAGTTGCGGCGTGGTCGCGGCCGCCTCACCAGCCCAGGGCGCGCAGTTCGCTGCAGGGCCGGGCGCGCTCCCAGACCCGGTCGAAGGTGGCGCGCAACTGGCGTGCGCGGCCGCCACCTAGCAGGTCGGTCTCGCCGTCGTAACGGTGACCGAGTCCACGGAAGTAGTAGCCGCCTCCCTCGTTGACCAGGTAGGCAGTGGCGTCGCTGCGGTCCACCGGATCGCTGACTTCGCGGAACTCGAACACGCTGGGCAGGCGCTGTGCCAGCGCCAGCAAGGGGGCGCCGACGCGCTGCGGCGCGGCCGCGTCGTGCAGCAGCACGCGCACCTGCTTGGCATGCGCGGCGACCGCGAAGCGCCGCATCTGTTCCACCACGCGGGCATCGTCGAGCAGGCCGGGATCCAGCATGCGGCTGTGGATCAGCACCTGGCGGCGGGCCTGCGCCAGCACCGCGATGCTGGCGGCGAGGGCCATCGCCGCGTCCTCCACCGCCACCGCGCCGTCGAAGCGGCGGCGCAGCGGCACGGCCTCCGCGGTGGCGGCCACGCCGCCCGGGAGCGGCAGGAAGCCGTGGCGGGCGCAGAACGCCAGTGCCGCGGCCGGCGCCTGCAGTTCCAACTGCGGCCAGTGCCGGCGCTGCGCTTCCTCGATCAGGCCGCGCAGCAGCGCGCTGCCGACGCCGCGTCCCCGCCAGTCCGGCAGCACCGTCAGCGCGGCGATCCGCCGGTCCGCCCCGAGCCGGGCCGCGCCCACCGCGTGGCCGTCGTCGTTGCGCGCGACCAGATGGTCGCCCAGCGCGTCCAGCGCCGCGGCGTCGGCCAGGTCCGCGGCGATGCCGGCCGCGGCGCGCAGCGCGCGCAGTTCGGCCCCGTCGCGGACGGGATCCAGCGCAGCGATGCGGAAACCGGGGCCGGGCATGGTCGGATCAGGCCGCGTCGGCGTCCTCGTCGGTGGCGTCCTCGGCCTCCAGCGGCTGGTAGAAGCCGCCTTCGATCAGCTCCAGCAGGGTCTGCCTGCCGGCCGCCGACAGCGCCGCGTAGTCGGTGCCGTCGATGTGTTCGGCCGCGGCCAGGCGCTTGGCGTCCTTGACCGGCAGCGCGAACTCCTGGCCGCTGCAGAACAGCATGGCGCCGCGGCTGGCACGCCGCCACGCCGGCCGCGCCCACGGGTGCCGCTGCAGGACCAGGCCCTGTTCCAGCGCGGCGGCGATCTCTTCCGCCGGCGGAAGGCCGGCCGGCGGCAGGATGTCGCCGGCGGCACGGTAGGTGGTGATGAAGCGGCCGAACCAGGCGCCCAGCTTGTCCGGGTCGTTCATGCGCAGGGCGTTCAGCGCCTCGACCACGCGACCCATCGCCGCCGCGTCGATCTCGTAGGGATCGGCCGGCGCCTGCAGGTCTTCGTCGTGGTAGCGCAATGCCTCGTCGGCGCCGTCGATCAGGGTGTCCAGGTAATCGGCGATCAGCTCGGCCGAGGACGGTGCGCGCATGCCCACCGAGAAGGTCAGGCAGGCGTCTTCGGCGACGCCGTGGTGCGGCACCAGCGGCGGCAGGTACAGCATGTCGCCCGGTCCCAGCACCCAGTCGTGGGTCGGGTCGAACTGGCGCAGCAGCTTCAGCTCCACGTCGTCGCGGAAGTCGGTCGGCGGCGCCGGGCGGCCCAGTGCGACGCTCGCGTCGATCTGCCAGCGGCGGTGGCCGTGGGCCTGCAGCAGGAACACGTCGTAGTGGTCCACGTGCGCGCCGACCGAGCCGCCGCGCGCGGCGAAGCTGACCATCACGTCGTCCACCCGCCAGCGCGGCAGGAAGCGGAACTGCTCGAGCAGGGCGCGGATGTCCGGGTCCCACTTGTCCACGTCCTGCACCAGCAGGGTCCAGTCGTGGTCGGGCATGCCCGGGAATTCGTGCTCCTGGAACGGGCCGCTGCGCACGCGCCAGCGGTCGTTGGCGCGGTCGTGCTCGATCAGCCGCGACAGCGCCGCTTCCTCGCAGGCCAGGCCGGCCAGGTCGCCCGGCTCGATCGGCGAAACGAAGCCGGGGAAGGCGTTGCGGATCAGCAACGGGCGCTTGTGCCAGTAGTCGCGCAGGAAGGTCGCGGCGGGCATGCCCAGCGGTTGCCCGGGGCGGGCGTGGAGTTCGAAGGCGAGAGCGGCGGTCTTGCGGGCAGCCATGTGCGGTGGGTCCTTGCGACGCGGAAGGTAAAGGGCAGGCGCGCAGCGGCGCCGGCCGACCCCGCCATTGTCCGCCGGTTTGGCGCGTGGGGCCATCGCGCCGGCCTTCGCGTGCGCCGCCGTGCGCGTATCGGTGGCCATTCGGAGGCCCTGGCGGTGTGTCGCGACCGCGCAACGTGGGCGACCCCGTGCGCGCAGGCCATTGGCGGCGCCAGGCGCATCCGGACTGGGCGATGACGGCGATGCCCCGGGTAGGTCAGGGCAAGTGGGGGCGCAGCGCCGTTCGCGCTATTGGACGAGGATGCGGTTGTCACGGCCGCCGTCGTCGACTTGGGCGCTGCCGCTGCGCTGGACGATGGCATTGCCGTTGCCCTGCAGGGCGATGGTGTCGATCTCGCTGGCCTGCAACTGGTTCTGGTCGCCGGACACGTCCAGTGTCGCGATGCGCGCCATTTGCAGCCGGCCATGGCGGCCGAACAAGGCGACCTGCCCGGCATCGCCGCGCATCGCGATCTGGGCGTTGTCGCCGAGCACGCGTAGGGTGTCGGCCCGCTCGATCTGCAGGTTGCCGTTGCGGCCGAACAGACTGACGGTGGCGCAGTGGCCGTGCAGCACCAGGGTGGCGTCGCGGCCGACGATGTTCAGGTCGCGACCGTCGCAATCGATGTCGCCGCTGGCCGAGGCGGCCATGCGGATCGGCGCCTCGGCGTCGCGCTCGTCGCCATCGGCGAGGTCGCCGGCCGATGGCGCCGCCGCGATCGGCGGCGCGGCCTGCATGACCACGGTGCGCGGGGCGGCAGTGTGTGCGCCATCGCCGGCCGGCGGGCGTGGCGCCTGCGCGCAGCCGGCCAGGACCAGCAGCGGCAACACAAACAACGGGGTGGGTCTCATCGCGGGGCTCTGCTGTGAGCCACCAGCATGCCCCCGGCCGATTAACCCAGGATGGACGGGACTAGGGCGTGCCATCAATCCCCGAGCATGCCGCGCCGTGGCTCTTCGGGTTGGGCCTGGCAGGCGCGCTGCCGGCGCCGTGCGGCTTGACCTGACGGCCAGTCAGGCGCTGCGCCACGCAACGCCGGCAGCGCGCCTGCCAGACCCAACGCGGCATACTCGGGAATTGGTGACGCGCCCTAGACGCCGCGCGCCAGCCGCTCGGCGAGGCCGACGTAGCCGCCCGGGGTCAGGTCGCGCAGGCGCTGCTTGGCGTCCTCGGGCAGTTCCAGGGTCTCGACGAAGGCGCGCATCGAGTCGGCGGTGATGCCCTGGCCGCGGGTCAGCGCCTTGAGCTGCTCGTAGGGATTGGGCAGGCCGTGGCGGCGCATCACCGTCTGCACGGCTTCGGCCAGTACTTCCCAGGCGGCATCCAGGTCGGCGTCCAGGCGCTCCGGGTTCACGGTCAGCTTGCCCAGGCCCTTGGCCAGCGAGTCCAGCGCCACCTGGGTATGGCCGAAGGCGGTGCCGAGGGCGCGCAGCACGGTGGAGTCGGTGAGGTCGCGCTGCCAGCGGCTGATCGGCAGCTTGGCCGAGAAGTGCTCGAACAGGGCGTTGGCGATGCCGAAGTTGCCTTCGGCGTTCTCGAAGTCGATCGGGTTGACCTTGTGCGGCATGGTCGAGGAGCCGACTTCGCCTTCCTTGAGCTTCTGCTTGAAGTAGCCCAGCGAGATGTAGCCCCAGATGTCGCGCGCCAGGTCGATCAGCACGGTGTTGGCGCGGCGGGTGGCGTCGCCCAGCTCGGCGACGTTGTCGTGCGGCTCGATCTGGGTGGTGTAGGGGTTGAACACCAGGCCCAGGCTTTCCACGAAGCGCTGCGCGAAGCCCGGCCAGTCGACGTCGGGGTAGCTGACGACGTGGGCGTTGTAGTTGCCGACCGCGCCGTTGATCTTGCCGGTCAGCTCGACCGCGGCGATCTGCCGGCGCTGGCGCTCGAGGCGGGCGACCACGTTGGCGATCTCCTTGCCCAGAGTGGTCGGCGAGGCGGTCTGGCCGTGGGTGCGCGACAGCATCGGCTGTGCGGCCTGCGCATGGGCCAGGGCGCGCAGCGTCGCGATCACCGCGTCCAGGGTCGGCAGCAGCACCTCGCGCCGGGCCTGCTCCAGCATCAGCCCGTAGCTGAGGTTGTTGATGTCCTCGCTGGTGCAGGCGAAATGCACGAACTCCAGGGCCGGGCCGAGTTCGGCGTCGTCCTTGAGCTGCTCCTTGATGAAGTACTCCACCGCCTTGACGTCGTGGTTGGTGGTGCGCTCGATCTGCTTGACCCGCGCCGCGTGCTCCACGCCGAAGCCCTCGGCCAGCGCGCGCAGGCGTTGCGCCGCCGCCGGCGAGAACGCGGCCAGCTCGCCGATGCCCGGCTCGGCGCCCAGCGCCAGCAGCCATTCGATCTCCACCTTCACCCGCGCCTTGATCAGGCCGTATTCGGAGAAGATCGGCCGCAGGGCGTCGACCTTGCCGGCATAGCGGCCATCGAGCGGGGACAGGGCGAGCAGGGCGGAATCGGACATGGCGGGGCGTGGGGTGGTGTCGGCGGGGGCGCCATTCTACGTCGGCGCGGCCTCGGCCGGCGCCAGGCGTACCGTCACCGCCTGGATGCGGTGCCCGGCCATGCGCTTGACCGTGAACAGGTGGCCGTCGATCTCCAACTGCTCGCCTTCCTCGGGCAGGCGCTGCAACTGATGCACAATCAACCCGCCGACCGAGTTGAGGTGCTCCGGCGCGCGCAGGTCGCGGCCGAGCAGGCGTTCGAGGCGGAAGATCGAGGTCGAGCCGGCCACCAGCACACTTCCGTCGGCGCCGCGGGTCGGCGCGTCCTTGACCACGTGCGGGTGCTCGTCCTCGATGTCGCCGACCACCACTTCCAGCAGGTCTTCCAGGGTGAAGTAGCCGAGGATGCGGCCGTGCTCGTCCACGCACAGCGCCATGTGCGTGGTACCGGTGCGGAAGCGCTCCAGCACCAGCGGCACCGGCGTTTCCAGTGCGATCAGATTGGCCGGGCGCAGCAGCGGGCGCAGGTCGTCGCTGCGGCGGCCGCAGGCGATCTCCACCAGCAAGTCCTTCATATGCAGGATGCCCAGCACCTGCTCGCCGTCGCGGTCGAACCACGGATAGCGGCTGTAGCGGCTGTCGGCGAACTCGGCCATCACCGCGTCCAGCGCCATGCCTTCGCGGAACCCGCGCAGATGGTCGCGCGCGCGCATCAGATCGCCGGCCACCAGTTCCGGCAGCTCCAAGGCATGGCTCATCAGGGTCAGTGCGTGATCCGGCGCGCCGCCGGCGGGCTGCTGGCGGCCGACGATCAGCTTCAGTTCCTCGCGCGAGTAGCGATGCGAGGTGTGCTCCACATCGCCCCAGCCCGCGGCCTTCAGCAGCGCGTTGGCGCTGGTGTTGAGCAGCCAGATCGCCGGATACATCGCCCAGTAGAACAGGTACAGCGGTGCGGCGGTCCACAGCGACATGCGCTCCGGGCGGCGGATCGCCATCGACTTGGGGGCCAGTTCGCCCAGCACGATGTGCAGGAACGAGATGACGCTGAAGGCGATGACGAAGGCGCTCAGGCGTGCCGCCTCTTCGCTCAGCCCCAGCAGGTCGAACAGCGGCTGCAGCAAGTGCGCGAAGGCCGGCTCGCCGACCCAGCCCAGGCCCAGCGATGACAGGGTGATGCCGAGTTGGCAGGCCGACAGGTAGGCGTCGAGGTGGCCGTGCACGTTGAGCAGCAGGCGGCCGCGCCAGCCGTGGTGCTCGGCCAGGCCCACGGCCTGCGTGTGGCGCAGCTTGACCAAGGCGAACTCGGCGGCGACGAAGAAGCCGTTGAGCAGCACCAGCAGCATCGCCAGTGCCAGCAGCAGGAGGTTGCCGATCATGTGCGTTCCCCGGCGCGCGCGGCTGGCGCGTCATGGCGCCGGGCGGGAGGGGTGGAAACGGCGGGGTGCGTGGTCCGGCGCGGCGTGCGCCGGCGTCTACAGTCTGAATCGTCGCCCATGGCGGCGTGAGGGTTCCATCGGTGATACGTCGCCGCAGTCTAGCCGATGCACTGCGCCGCCGCCGCAGGCGCGCGCCATCTCGCGCAGTCCGTCACAGGCAAAGCGTCGCCAACGAATACCGTGGAAGGACGCGCAACCGCTGTTGCGAATCCCCAATCCCGACTCCCCGGCCTTTCAGCAGCCGAATGGCTGTTCATCCCAGCCCTTCAACCATCACGCCGCGACGATCTTTTCGTTTGCTAGACTTTCTGTAACCGTTTTCAATCTCGATATTCCCCCATGAAATCTTCCTTGCGTCTGGCGGCGCTGGCCGCCGCTGTGTCCGTTTTTCTCACCGCCTGCGGTGGCAAGCCTGCGGCGACACCGGCCGGTTCCGATGCCAGTGCCGATGCCAACCATGCATCCGCCGACGCCGGCGCCAGCGACGCGGACCAGGCGCTGACCGGCAAGCTCAACGCCTACATCGAATGCTTCAACAAGGTCGATGGGCGCATCCACGAAGGCGCGCAGCAGTACGTGCGCTGGATGGCCGACCCCAAGGCCGGCCCCACCGGCAAGGAAACCAGCGTGTACGGGCCCGCCCCGATCGACGAGTACGCGATGAAGCTGTGCGATGCGCCAATGACCCAGGCGATCGCGGCCAAGCCGTCGCTGCCTGCGCTGGATGCCGCGGCGAAGCGCTATCTGGCCGCCTTGAAGACGCTGCAGCCGCTGGCCAACCAGGCGCGCGACTACTACGACCGCGAGGACTACCAGGACGACCAGTTCGCCAAGGGCAAGCAACTGCATGCGCCGCTGATGGCCGCGCTGTCCGAATTCCACGAGGCCAGCGAGGCCTTCAGCCACGAACTGGAGGCGCAGAACGACGCCGCGCAGCGCGAGCAACTGAAGGCGATGGAAAAGGCCGAGGGCCGCACCCGCGACTTCTATCGGTTGTCGATGATGCTCGAGGCCAAGGACATCGTCGGCCTGATGCAGGACGACGACTTCGACACCGCCAAGGCCACGGCATTGGTGGCCGGCTTCAACCGCCTGTCCGACGAGGCGCACGCCAAGGTCGCCAACCAGGAGCCGGGTAAGTCCGACTGGAGCGATTTCGAGACCGCGGCGGAGAACTTCCGCAAGGAATCCAAGGCGCGCATCAAGCGGGTGGCGGAGAAGATTCCGTACAGCGCGTTCGAGCAGCGCTCGCTGGACAATCCGATCGTCGCGCCGGAGGGTGCGCCGGCGCGCCTGATGAAGAGCTACAACGACCTGGTGTTCCAGAGCAATCGCCAGCAGTAAGCGTCCTGGCCGGCGGCGCAATGCCGCCGGTCCTGCCGCGGCGGTCGCCACGGCAGCCCGCGTGCTGCCGCGTCTTGCCGGCGCTACGGCCGGTCATTGCGTACCGTCGACGGTCACCGCGTTGGCTGCCTGCATCCGCCGATCACCGCGCGCGCCTGCGCCTCCAGACATTCCTAACATCCGCCGGCGCACACTGCTGACGCCGGGCGCTGCGCCACGGATAATGCGCGCGCCAGCCGCAGTCCCGCCAGCCTGCCTCCCCGGACGTCCGACGACGGCGCCGATGGATTCCCTTTTGCAGATGCGGAGATTGCGCGATGAGTGACACATTCAGGGTCGAACACGACAGCATGGGCGAACTGCAGGTGCCTGCAGAGGCCTTGTGGGGAGCGCAGACCCAGCGTGCGGTGCAGAACTTTCCGGTGTCCGGGCAGCCGATGCCACGCGGCTTCATCCGCGCGCTGGGCCTGATCAAGGCCGCCGCGGCCGGTGTCAACGCCGACCTGGACCTGCTGCCGAAGGCGGTCGCGAAGGCGATCCAGGCCGCGGCGCTGGAGGTGGCCGACGGCCGCCACGACGCGCACTTCCCGATCGACATCTACCAGACCGGGTCCGGCACCTCGTCGAACATGAACGCCAACGAGGTCATTGCCACGCTGGCCAACCGCGCCGCCAAGGGCGAGGGCAAGAACGGCAGCAAGACACGGCCGGCGGTGCATCCCAACGACCACGTCAACCTGGGCCAGAGTTCCAACGACGTGGTCCCCACCGCGATCCGCGTCGCTGCGTTGCTCGCTGCGCGCGAGCATCTGCTGCCGTCGCTCAAGCACCTGCGCAAGACGATCGACAAGCGCGCCAAGCAGTTGCAGGGTGTGGTCAAGACCGGGCGCACCCATCTGATGGACGCGATGCCGCTGACCTTCGGTCAGGAGTTCGGTGCCTGGTCGGCGCAGCTGGTCTCTGCGCAGGCGCGCATCGACGACAGCCTCAAGCGCCTGCGCCGGCTGCCGCTGGGCGGCACCGCCATCGGCACCGGCATCAACGCCGATCCGCGCTTCGGCGGCAAGGTCGCCAAGGCGCTGTCGGCGCTGACCGACCATACCTTCGAGAGCGCCGAGAACAAGTTCGAGGGCCTGGCCGCGCAGGACGATGCGGTGGAACTGTCCGGCCAGCTCAACGCGCTGGCGGTGGCGCTGATCAAGATCGCCAACGACCTGCGCTGGATGAACGCCGGGCCGCTGGCCGGCCTCGGCGAGATCGAGTTGCCTGCGCTGCAGCCGGGCAGCTCGATCATGCCGGGCAAGGTCAATCCGGTGATTCCCGAAGCCACGGTGATGGCCTGCGCGCAGGTCATCGGCCACCACACCGCGATCACCGTGGCCGGGCAGACCGGCAACTTCCAGTTGAACGTGACCCTGCCGCTGATCGCGGCGAACCTGCTGGACTCGATCCAGTTGCTGGGCAACGTCTCGGTGCTGCTGGCCGATTCGGCGATCGCCGGCCTCAAGGTGCGCGAGGAGCGGGTGCGCGAGGCGCTGGACCGCAACCCGATCCTGGTGACCGCGCTGAATCCGATCATCGGCTACGAGAAGGCCGCGGCGATCGCCAAGCGTGCCTACAAGGAGAACCGGCCGGTGCTGGAGGTGGCCAGGGAGGACAGCGGCCTCGGCGAGGACGAACTGCGCCGGCTGCTGGACCCTGCCGCACTGACCGAGGGCGGCATCCATGCCGGTGCGGGGGGCGGCGGCTGAGTTGCGCCAGCGCTGCACGCAGGCCTGGCACGGCCGTGTGGTCGTGCCAGGCGCAACAGAAGATCGCACGGTGAAAGCAGTCGGGACTGAAGTCCCTCCCACACTGCGCCCAGACACCTCATCGCAAGCTGGCGTAGGAGCAGCTTCAGCCGCGACGGGCCTTCTCGGTAAAGCCTATCGCGGCTGAAGCCACTCCCAAAGCAAGGGACCAACTCTTACTGAAGGCTCTCATGCCGGCGCACGCGTGCCGGCATGCCTCAGCGGCGCTCGGCCTGCAGGTTGCCGAAGCTGTCGCGGTACGGCTGCAGCGAGGGAATGTCGCGCAGCACCGCTGCCTGCGCTTCGGTGATTTCCGGGGTCGGCGCGAAGCCCACCGAGCGCATGTTCGGGTCCGGCGCCGCGGTCTCCAGGGTGCGCTGGCGCTGCATCTGCAGGTGCATGAACAACTGCTGCAGTTCGGTGCGCTGCGCGGCGGGCAGCGGCAGTTCGATGTCGTCGATGCGCAGGCTGCCGTCGGGCCCGATGGTGGCATTGGCGGCCGGGGCGCGGCGCAGCATCACGTTCATGCTGTCCACCGCCACCCGCGGCTTGCTGCGCTCGGCGCGCGAGGAGGTGGTCTCGCCGCCGCGTCCGCCGCAGGCGGCGAGCAGCAGGCATAACGACAGCAGCGAGAACCAGGCGAACAGCGTCTTCTTCATGGCGGCGATGCAGTAGGGGAGTGCCGGCATTCTAGAACGTGCGGCGGCTGCGGTCGTGGCGAGGCGCGCTGGCCGCGCATCAGCTGCGTGAGGTCGAAGCGGACTGCATGGCGCGCGCGAGCACGCTGAACATCCGCTCGTCGGTGGATTGCGCGACGTTGAAACGCAGGAAATCGCCTGCGCTCAACGACTGGCTGAAGGCATTGCCCGGCGCCAGCACCACGCCTTCCTGCAGGCAGGCGTGCGCGATCGCTGCGGCCTCCATGCCCGCGGGCAGCCTGCACCAAAGGAACAGGCCGGCCCGCGGAATCAGCCAGGGTCGGATGCCGAGACCCTGGAGTCGCTCTACCGTCCTGGCCATCTGCTCCGCCAGGCGCCGCCGCAAGGTCTCCAGATGCCGGCGGTAGCCGCTGTCGGTCAGGGCGATCCGCACGGCCTCGGCCGCCAGCCGGCCGCCGCCGAAGCTGGTGGCGATCTTCAGGTCGGCGAGGCTTTCGATCCAGTCGCCACGTGCGGCGATGTAGCCGCAACGCAGCGACGCCGACACCGTCTTGGAAAAGCTGCCGATCTGGATGACCCGCGCCAGGCCGTCGAAGGCCGCCAGCCGCGGGGCGGGGCTGGTCTCGAAGTCGGCGAAGATGTCGTCCTCGACGATCACCAGGTCCGAGCCCTCGGCCAGGAGCAGCAGCCGGTGCGCCGTCGTCGCGGACAGGGTCGCGCCGGTGGGGTTGTGGATCCCCGAATTGGTGATGTACAGCCGCGGCGCATGCGCCCGCAGCGCCGCTTCGAAGTGCGCCACGTCCGGTCCGTTCGGCGTATAGGGCACGCCCACGACCTGCACGCGATGCGCCTTGAGCAAGGCATGGAAATTGAAGTAGCACGGGTCGTCGACCAGCACCGTGTCGCCGGGCGAGAGCAGGAAACGGCCGATCAGGTCGATCGCATGCGTGCCCGATTCGGCGAGCAGGATCTGTTCGGGCGGCGCCTGCACGCCATTGCCCGCCAGCCGTCGCGACAGGAACTGGCGCAAGCCGGCGTGGCCCAGGGGCGTGGCGTACTCGGTCAGTTCCTGCGTGTCGGCGCGCGCCAGCGTGCGCAGTGCGCGGCGCATGCCCGCGCCGTACAGCCATTCGGGTGGCAGCCAGCCGCAGCCGGGCTTGAGCACGCGCGCATCCGCTTCCAGCGACTGCCGCGATACCCACAGCGGATCGATCTGCCGGTCGAGCTTCGGACCGAGTTGCGCCAGCGCCAGTGGGGCCACCGACCCGGCCACATAGAAGCCCGACCCTGGGCGCGCCGCGATCGCGCCCTCGGCCGCCAGCCGCTCGTAGGCTTCCACCACCGTCGACACCGACACCCGCAGCGCGCGCGCCTGCGCGCGCACGGAGGGCAGGCGCGCTCCCGGCAGGCTGGTGCGGTTGGCGATGCGGGCGCGGATGTCGGCCATCACCGCATCGATGCGCGTGCCGGGTGCTGCGGGTCTGTCCACTGTCGTCAGCTGTAATGGGTCTTGAGCCATAACAGTACTGCGAAACCGTATTGGATCGTATCTGGCCGGATAGGTCCCGCGAGGCGTCTACTGCAACGGCGATGCAGAAGGAGACGCGCATGGAAAAAACCACCGGTGGCTGGATCAATGGATGTATCGGCGTGATGATTTTTGCGGGGTCGTTGCCCGCAACGCGCGTCGCGGTCGCCGATTTCTCCCCCGTGTTCCTGACCTGCGCCCGCGCCAGCATTGCCGCCGCGCTGGGGCTGTCGCTCCTGCTCGGGTTTCGGCAACCGCGTCCGCGCCGCGCCGAACTCCCCGCCTTGGCGATGACGGCGCTGGGGGTCGTGGCCGGATTTCCCCTGCT
Organism: Xanthomonas sp. LMG 12459; assembly: GCF_009192905.1. Classification (NCBI taxonomy): domain Bacteria; kingdom Pseudomonadati; phylum Pseudomonadota; class Gammaproteobacteria; order Lysobacterales; family Lysobacteraceae; genus Xanthomonas; species Xanthomonas sp. LMG 12459. Next base: position 61,103 of record NZ_NSGT01000092.1, on the reverse strand, counting down.
GACCGCACTGGCGCTGCAGCATGTGACCTCGGCGCATTCCATCGTGTTCGTGGGCCTGCTGCCGTTGTGCACCGCCGTCTTCGCCGTTTTGCGCGCCGGCGAACGCCCGCGTCCACCGTTCTGGGTGTTCTCGCTGGCCGGTGCCTGCAGCGTCGTCGGCTATGCGGCGATCGGCGGGATCGACGCCTCGTGGCAGGGCGATCTGCTGATGCTGGCCGCGGTGGTGCTGTGTGGGCTGGGCTATGCGGAAGGCGCGCGCCTGTCGCGCACGCTGGGCGGATGGCAGGTCATCTGTTGGGCGCTGGTGCTGTCGCTGCCGCTGATGGTGTCCCTGGCCTTGCTGACGCAGCCTGCGTCGTTCGGCACCGTGCGCATGCCGGCATGGCTTGGCCTGGGCTATGTCTCGCTGTTCAGCATGTTGATCGGCTTCGTGTTCTGGTACCGCGGTCTGGCGCAAGGCGGGATCGCGGCGGTCGGGCAACTGCAGTTGTTCCAGCCCTTCATCGGCTTGGGCCTGGCCGCGCTGCTGCTGCACGAAACCGTGAGCTGGACGATGCTGGCGGTGACCCTGGTCGCGATGGTCTGCGTGGCCGGCGCGAAACACTACGCCCGCTGAGACCGCGACCCGCCCGGCAGGCGTTTGCACGACTGCCGGGTGGAGCGCGGACTCAGCGGGCGCTCGTGGACGATGGTTGCGGCAGCGTGGCTGCCGCCGATTACGCGGCCGAGTGCTTGCAGTCGCTGACGTCGCTGTCGTCGAGGGTGGAGTAGGGGCGGAACGCCGGCACCTTCTGCATCAGCGCATCCTGCGCGGCGCGCAGCGCGGCGACCTGGTCGCAGATCTTCAGCGCCGCCTGCTTGATCTTGTCGGCCTGCGCCTCGACCTGCGCGCCGATGTGCTCGGTGTCGCCGCTGAGCACGCCGCTGATTGCATCGCCGGCCGCCTTCACGCCCAGTGCCGCGCCGGCCTTGCCGACTTCTACGCCCTGCTTGCCGACCGCCTCGATCTGGCTGCGGTAGGCCAGCAGCAGGCGCTGCTGCTCGGCGTCCAGCGCGACCGGCTTGCCGTCGATCAGCAGCTTGCCGTCGCGGGTGATGGTGGCCGGCGGCTGGCCATCGGCCTTCAGGGTGAGGTCGCCGTTGAGGAAGGTCAGGCTTTGCGCGCCACCGTGATCGACCACGACGCGGTCGTTCGACGAGGCCGAGCGCTGGCAGGCGCTGAGCGAGAACAGCACGGCCAGGGCGACGCCGGCCAGGGACAGGGAACGGTACTGCATGGGCGCGTCCTCGTGTGGATGTGGAAGGAGAATCGGGCGGCAGGATCAGCGCGGCTTGGGCAGGTTGACGCTGCCACGCACGCCGCGGTGGGTGACGTCGCCGCTGCCGACCTTCTGCACGCTCAGGTTGCCGCCGACGGTGCCGACATCCAGGTCGCCGGAGCCGACCGTCTGCACCGCGACATTGCCGGTGACGTCGCGCAGTTGCACGTCGCCGGAGCCGACGCTGTCGACCTGCACGCTGCCACGCACGCCGTGCACGGTCAGGTCGCCGGAGCCGACGGTGCCGACCTTGACGTCGCCGCCGACCTGATCGGCCTTGACGTCGCCCGAGCCCAGCGTCGGCAGGGCCACGCTGCCGACATTACGCAGTTCGATGTCGCCGGAGCCGACCGTGGCGCTGACCGCGCCGCGAATGTTCTGCGCGTGCAGGTCGCCGGAGCCGACCTTGGCGTCGAGCGAGGCCACGCCGCTGATCTCGGCGTCGCCGGAGCCCAGTTGCAGCCGCACCGGCAGGTTGGCCGGGATGCTGCCGGCCACGTTGAGGTAGGCGTAGCGGTTGCCGACGCTGATGCCGTGGATCTTGCCCTCGTGCTTCAGCGTCACCACCAGGGTGTCGCCGTCGTGGCGCTGGCGCAGGGTCAGCTCCTTGAGCATGTCCGCGTCGGAGGCACAGGCGCGGCCGCGCAGGGTGGAGTCGCCGCTGGCGCCGCTGAGCTTGAGGTCGTTCTGCTGCACGTCCAGCAGCACCGACTTGACGCCGGTCAGATCCAGCTTCAGTTCGCGCGGTTCGGAATACTTGCAGTCGTCGGCCATGGCGACGGCCGGCAGCGACAGCAGGGCACACAGGGCGAGGGTCTTGCGCATCGGAAAACTCCTTGCGGAAAAGGGAAGAGAGACGGAGGTGCGATCAGGCTTCGTCGCGCCAGCGGCGCACGTAGATCGCGGCGACGATGAAGGCCACGCCGACCGCGGCGCCGATCCAGATGTCGGGGTCGCGGAACAGCACCCAGCTGTCGCCGAGATGGATCGCATTGACCAGATCCTGCGGACCGCTGATGTGGGTCTCGGCCACCTGCTCGTTCAGCACCGGACCCCAGCTGCCGGGCAGCACGCTGAGCAGGCCGCGGTAGACCACGGTGTACCAGATCAGGTTGTGGTTGACGTTGAGCATCGGCAGGATGCCCATCATGCTGGCCATCACGCAGCCCAGGATCGGGATCAGCACCGCCCACAGGAACGGCTTGCTGCGCGCCCAGGCCGAGCACAGCATCAGCCAGCCGATCGCCGGCAGCGACCACATCACCTGCACCGGCAGTGCGGCCAGGACCATGCCGATGATGCGCAGCGGGTGCGATTCGGTGAAGACCGCGGTGCTCTGCGGGATACCGTTGACCGACAGGGTCAGGGCGGTGACTACCCACAGCGCCAGGCCGATCAGCAGGCCGATGCCGATCGCCAGCAGCGGCGCCAGCAGCAGCGCCCAGGCGGCCTTGGACAGCACGGTGCCGGTGTCCGACAGCGGCAGCGACTTCCAGAACAGCACGCTGCGGTCGCGGCGGTCGTCGTACAGCGCGCCCAGCGCGTAGAAGAACACCACGAAGCCGACCACGATGCAGGCCAGGATCACCCCGGCGAGCATGGTGCCGTCGCCGACCGCGCCGATGATCTGGTGGGCGTTGTTGGCCTGGCCTTCCCATTGCACATCGTTCAGACGTACGCCGCCGCCGTGGTTGCGGCCGGCGATGCTGCCGATGATCGACAGCACCGTGTACAGGGTGGCGACGATGCCGCCGGTGATGACGGGGGCCCACAGGAAACCGCCGCGGTGTTCCCAGAACTCGCGCTTGAGCAGCCACTTGAAGGTGGACACGGGAGAGATCGATTTGGCGGGAGCGTTCATGCGTAGGTGCCCTTCATGATGGCGACGAACAGGTCGGCCAGGCCGGGGGTGCGGGTTTCGCCGAGTGCGGTCAGCTGCGCCTGCGGCACGCCGTCGTACAGGAACACCGACTTGCCGAACGGCAGGCCGCGTTCGTCGATCGGCTGCAGCGCGCGCGCCGCCTCGATGCGCTCGGCCGGCACCAGCAGTTCGGTGTAGCGGGTGGCCATGTGCTCCATGTCGGCGCTGAGCACGATGCGACCGTCGCGGATGAACAGCACATCGGTGAGGATGTGCTCGATCTCCTCCACCTGGTGGGTGGTGATGACGATGGTCTTCTGCTCGTCGAAGTAGTCTTCCAGCAGGCGCTGGTAGAACTCCTTGCGGTACAGGATGTCCAGGCCCAGGGTCGGCTCGTCCAGCACCAGCAGGCGCGCGTCGATCGCCATGACCAGGGCCAGGTGCAGTTGCACGATCATGCCCTTGGACATTTCGCGCACCCGCAGCTTGGGCGAGAGCTTGGTGTTGGCCAGGAAGCGCTCGCACTTGGCGCGATCGAAGCGCGGATGCACGCCGGCGACGAAGTCGATCGCCTCGCTGACCCGCATCCAGCGCGGCAGCACCGCCACGTCGGCGATGAAGCACACTTCGTTCATCAGCGCGTCGCGCTGCTTGCGCGGGTCCATGCCCAGCACGCGCAGTTCGCCTTCCACGGCGGTCAGGCCCAGCACCGCCTTCAGCGCGGTGGTCTTGCCGGCGCCGTTGGGGCCGATCAGGCCGACGATGCGGCCCGGCGCGATGGCGAAGGACGCATCGGCCAGCGCCGGCTTGTTGTTGTAGGTCTTGCGCAACCCCTGCGCGTAGACGACGGATTCGGATGCGGCGACAGCGGCAGTCATGGCGTTTTCCCCGGTGGCAACAAGTCTTGCAGTGTCAGGCCCAGGCGCTGGATGCGTTCCAGCACCAGAGGCCACTCTTCGTTGAGGAAGCGCTCGCGCTCGCTGCCGCGCAGCTTCTGCGCCGCTTCCTCGGTCATGAACATGCCCAGCCCGCGGCGCTTCTCGACCAGGGCCTCGTCGGCCAGTTCCTGGTAGGCGCGCGAAACGGTGATCGGGTTGAGCTGGTACTCGGCGGCCACCTGGCGCACCGAGGGCAGGGCGTCGCCGGGCTTGAGGATGCCGTCGAGCATCATCGCGATGACGCGCTCCTTCAGCTGGCGGTAGATCGGAGCGCCGTCGCTCCATTGGATATCGCTCATGGTCAGCTCCGTGGGCGCAGGGTGCGCGCGAAGGAGAAATAAGGCACGGACAGCGAAGCCCGCAGACGCCGCACCGCCGGGACGGTAGAAGGTGCGGCGCCGGCGGCGCTGTCGTCGTGCGGCGTGCTGGCGCCATAATCCAGCGGCCGTCCCTGGTGGCGTTGGGCGCCGATCCAGCTCGCGCAGAGCAGGGTGCCGACGATGACCAGGGCCGGAAGACTGCGCTGGAGGCGTTTGAGATTCATCGTGGGACCTGCTCTGGGTGAGTGGTGTTGTATTTAACTATAACACCGTTACACGGCATGTCAACACGCTGCTGACCCAACGTCCGACCTGGTCGCGTGCCACTCCCTTACTTCTTCTCGACGGTGCCCCATGAAACTTCCCAAGCGTCTGTTTTTCCTCGCGATCCTGGCTGCTGCCGGCACCGTCGGCAGTGCCTGGGCCGGCTCCCTGCTGGACCGGGACTACCGTCCGCTGGCCGGCAAGGAGAAGGTGAACCTGAACAAGACCTACGGCGGCAAGGTGCTGCTGGTGGTCAACACCGCCAGCAAGTGCGGCTACACCCCGCAATACGACGGCCTGGAGAAGCTGCAGCAGCAGTACGCGGCGCAGGGCTTCAGCGTGCTCGGCTTCCCGTCCAACGACTTCAAGGGCCAGGAGCCCGGATCGGAGAAGCAGATCCAGGAATTCTGCACGCTCACCTACGGGGTGAAGTTTCCGATGTTCGAGAAGGTGCACGTGATCGGCGACGAGGCGACGCCGCTGTACAAGCAACTGACCCAGGCCACCGGCGTGGCGCCGGGCTGGAATTTCCACAAGTATCTGATCTCGCGCGATGGGCGCGTGGTCGCGCAATTCCCGAGCAAGGTCACGCCGGACGATCCGGCCTTGCGCAGTGCCATCGAACGCGAACTGAAAGCGCAGCCGGCGTCGCACTGAAAGCGGGTCAACATCTCGGCCGCGCATGCGACAATGCCGGCTTCTGTCTGCGCCAGTTCGGCGCGTCCAGTTCACAGTTCACTTCCAGGGAAAGTAGCGAATGAAGATGGGAATGCGCGGCGCCGTGGCGTCGCTGGTGGTGGGGATGGCGATGGTCGCCGGTCACGCGTCCGCGCAGGCGCCGGCGGCCGGCGGCACGGCGACGACGCTGAGCACGGAGAAGCAGAAGGTCAGCTACGCGATCGGCATGGATGTGGCGCGTTCGTTCGAGCCCATCGCCCAGGACATCGACGTGGACGCGATGCAGCGCGCGATCGAGAACGCCTTCAAGCAGGGCAAGCCGCTGCTGTCCGATGAACAGACCCAGGCCACCGATACCGCGCTGCGCACGCAGCTGGCCGCGCGCAACGGCCAGCCGGTGCCGGGCATGGCGCCGGGCACGCAGCCGCCGCCGGTGTCCAAGGAGAACGTGGGCCTGATGCTGGGCGACCGTGCGGTCGGTCCGTCGCTGGCGCGGATCCAGAACGACATCGATCTGCCGACGCTGATGGGCGCGGTTCGCACGGTGTTCGCCAAGGGCCAGACCGCGATGACCCAGGAGCAGGCGATGGCCACGCTGCAGGCCTTCGGTGCGTCCAAGCAGGCCGCGGTGGCGACCAAGAACAAGCAGGAAGGCAATGCCTTCCTGGCCCAGAACAAGAACCAGAAGGGCGTGATCACCACCCCGTCCGGCCTGCAGTACATGGTGCTGCGCGAAGGCAGCGGCGCGCGGCCCACGTCCAGCAGCAAGGTGCGGGTGAACTACGAGGGCAAGCTGCTCGACGGCACCGTCTTCGACAGCTCCTACAAGAACGGCCAGCCGGCTGAGTTCGCGCTGAACCAGGTCGTGCCGGGCTGGAGCGAGGGCGTGGCGCTGATGCCGGTGGGGTCCAAGTACCGCTTCTGGATTCCATCCAATCTGGGCTACGGCCCGCAGGGAATGCCGGGCAGCCCGATCGGCCCGGATGCGATGTTGACCTTCGACGTGGAACTTTTGAACATCCTTCAATAACCGAAAGGAGATTACATGCGCGTAGCGATATTCGGCACCGGCTATGTCGGGCTCGTCACCGGAACCTGTCTGGCCGAAGTCGGCCACCATGTGGTGTGCGTAGACATCGACCAGGCCAAGGTGGATGGGCTCAACAAGGGCGTGGTCCCGATTTACGAGCCTGGCCTCTCGCCGATGGTCAAGGCCAATCACGCCGCACGGAGGCTGTTCTTCACCACCGATGCGGCCAGCGCCATCGCGCATGGGGATATCGTGTTCATCGCCGTCGGCACGCCGCCGGACGAGGACGGTAGCGCAGATCTGCAGTACGTGCTGGCGGTGGCCCGCACCATCGGCCAGCACATCCAGGGGCCGACCATCGTGGTCAACAAGTCGACGGTGCCGGTCGGCACCGCCGACAAGGTGCGCGCGGCGATCGCCGCCGAACTGGAAGCACGCGGCGAGGCGATCGAGTTCGATGTGGTCTCCAACCCGGAGTTCCTGAAGGAAGGCGATGCCGTCGCCGATTGCATGCGCCCGGACCGCATCGTCATCGGCAGCAGCAAGCCCGGCTCGGCCGCGCGCCTGCGTCGTCTGTACGCGCCGTTCAACCGCAACCACGACCGCATCGTGGAGATGGACGTGCGCTCGGCCGAGCTGACCAAGTACGCGGCCAACGCCATGCTGGCGACCAAGATCAGTTTCATGAACGAGATCGCCAACATCGCCGAGCGCGTCGGTGCCGACGTGGAGAAGGTGCGTCAGGGCATCGGCTCGGATCCGCGCATCGGCTGGCACTTCATCTACCCGGGTGCCGGTTACGGCGGCTCGTGCTTCCCCAAGGACGTGCAGGCGCTGGCGCGCACCGCGCAGCAGGTCGGGCATGCGCCCCGGCTGCTGGATGCGGTGGAAGCGGTCAACGAGGCGCAGAAGGGCCATCTGTACGAGCTGATCCAGCGCCACTACGGTGCGGCGCAGTCGCTGAAGGGCAAGACCTTCGCGGTGTGGGGCCTGGCCTTCAAGCCCAACACCGACGACATGCGTGCCGCCTCCAGCCGCCGTCTGCTGGCGCAATTGTGGGAGGCGGGCGCGACGGTGCGTGCCTACGATCCGGAGGCGACCGACGAGGCCAAGCGCATCTTCGGCGAGCGCGCCGATCTGCATTTCTGCGACGATGCCTTCGACGCGCTGGAAGGCGCCGATGCGCTGGCGGTGGTCACCGAGTGGAAGCAGTTCCGCAGCCCCGACTTCACCCGCATGAAGGAGCTGATCGGCGATGCGGTGGTGTTCGACGGCCGCAATCTCTACGATCCGCAGGAAATCGAGAGCTTCGGCCTGGCGTATTACGGCATCGGCCGCGGACGTTCGATCCATGCAGCATGATTTTTCCACCCAGGATCGGTTGCTGGAAAACCGCCTGATCGAGCTGGAAACGCGCCTCTCCTTCCAGGAGCAGGCGCTGTCGGAAATGAGCGATGCCCTGGCCGAAGCGCGTATCGAAAGCCAGCGCAACGCCGAGTTGCTGCGTCACCTGCTCGAAGATCTGGGCAAGGTGCGCAGCACGCTCTACGCCGATCCGGCCGACGAACCGCCGCCGCCGCATTACTGATCCCCCGAACCGACCGATGCCGTCCCGATGAGCGATACCCTCCGCGAGCAATTGCTGGGCCTGGGCTTCAAGCCCGCGCCGAAACCCGAACGCAAAGCCCCGCCTGCCGCGCCGCGGCCGCAGGGACGGCCGGGCCAGCGCCCGGCACCGGCCGGGGCGCGCGGCGAGCGCGCTCCCGGCGGCGCGCCCAACGCCGGCAAGCCCGGCGGCGGGCGCAGCCGTCCGCACGGGAACGGCCCTGGCCAGGGCAAGCCGCAGGGCGCGGGCGGCCAGCCGGGGCGGCCGCCGCGCAGCCGTGAGGACATCGATCTGGCCAAGGCTTATGCGATCCGTGCCCAGCGCGAGAAGGACGAGCGCATCGAGGCCGAGCGGCAGAAGCAGGAAGAAGCGCGCCTGCGCCGCGAGGCGCGGGCCAAGCTCGACGAACTGCTCAAGGGCCAGGCGCTGAACCACGCCGAGGCCGACATCGCCCGCCATTTCCCCTATGGCGGCAAGATCAAGCGCATCTACGTCACTGCCGATCAGCTCAAGGCGCTCAACGCCGGCGAGTTGGGCGTGCTGCAGCAGAACGGCCGCTACCTGCTGGTGACCGCGGCGCTGCTGGACCAGGCCGAAGCGATCTTCCCGGCGGCGGTGGCGCTGCGGGTCGATCCGAACGCGACGGCGGAAGAAGACCCCTACGCCGATCCCAAGTACCAGATCCCCGACGATCTGGTCTGGTAAACGTGGCGCTGCCAGGGACGGGCACGCTGGCCGCCGGGCGCGGCCACACGCCGCCGCACGCGCAGGCCGGCGGCGGCTATCTGCCGTACGTGGACGGGCTGCGCGCGATCGCGGTGCTGGCGGTGATCGCCTACCACCTCGATCCGGCGTGGCTGCCGGGCGGGTTCACCGGCGTGGACATGTTCTTCGTGATCTCCGGCTTCGTGGTCAGCGCGTCGTTGCAGCGCCTGCCGGCGGCCGGACAGCTGGGCGTGTTCGCGCAGTTCTATGCGCGGCGCCTGCGCCGCATCGCTCCGGCCCTGGTGGCATGCCTGCTGGTCACGGCCCTGGCCAGCGGCCTGTTCATTCCCGAGTCCTGGCTCAGCGAGACCAGCGCCAGGACCGGGCGCATGGCCTTCGTCGGCCTCAGCAACTGGGTGCTGGCCGCGACCGGCAACGATTACTTCTCGCCCAAGGCCGAATTCAATCCGTACACGCATACCTGGTCGCTGGGCGTGGAGGAGCAGTTCTATCTGCTGTTCCCGTTGCTGTTCCTGGCCTGGAACCGTGGCGGCCGCGGTCGGGTGTGGTCGACGCTGCTGGTGGCGCTGGCCTCGGCCGTCTCGCTGGCGTTCGCCTGGCGGCATAGCCGCGATGCCGGCGATGCGGCGGCCGCGTTCTACCTGACCACCGCACGCTTCTGGCAACTGGGCAGCGGCGTGTTGCTTTACCAAGTGCTGGCGCTGCGCGGACGCTTCGAGGCCGGGACGCAGGCGCCGCCGCCGGGCGCCTGGAGCTGGCGTTCGCCGTTGCTGGCGATGGCGCTGGCGGCGGTGGTGGTCGGTCTGTGGTGCGCGCGTCCCGGCCACTCGCCGTGGCCGGATGGACTGTGGCCGGTGCTGGGCACGCTCGGTTTGCTGGCGTTGCTGCACGGTGCCCCGGCCGGCTGGACCCGGCGTGCGCTGGCGCACCGCGTACCGGTGGCGATCGGCCGCGTGTCGTACTCGCTGTATCTGTGGCACTGGCCGGTGTTCGTGCTGTTCCGCTGGACCGTCGGTCTGGAATCGGCGCCGACCAGAGCCGCGGCGCTGCTGCTGGTCGCCTTGCTGGCTCTGGCCTCGTACCGCTGGGTGGAGCTGCCGTGGCGGCATGGCCGCATCGGCCGCGCACGCACGCCGGCGCGGACCATCCTCGCCGGGCTGGGCCTGGTGCTGCTCGCCGGCGGCACCCATGCGCTGCTGCAGAACGCCCAGCGCTATTACGGGTTGAGCACGGTCAGCCGGCATCCGCTGGACTGGTACGCCTATGCCAAGGGCCTGCGCCGGGAGTTTCCGCAGTGCGCGCTGCAGACCCGCCAGGTGCCGGTGCAGGTGGGCAGCGCCAAGCTGTTCGAGCGCGGCGCCTGCACGCTGCCCAACCGCGATGGCGGCGGCCAGGTGTTCGTGGCCGGCGACTCGCATGCGCTGGCCTACAACGAACTGCTGCGGCGCTTCGCGCTGCAGAGCGGGGTGCCGGTGCGACTTTACGGTGTCGGCGGTTGCCCGATCGTCGGCCTGCAGGCCTGGCAGGCCAGCAATCCCGGCTGCCAGGCCTATGAGCGCAGCACCCTGGCCGACGTCGCCGCGCACGCGCGCGACGGCGATGTGCTGTTTCTGCCCGCCCTGCGCGTGCTGCGTCTGGCCGATCAGGACCGCCTGTTCGACGAGACCGCGGCGATGGCCGAGCAGGAGGGTGCCGAGGCGCAGGCCGCGCGCAGCGCTGGCGAAGCGGCTGCGGTCGCGCTGCTGCAGCCCTTGGCGCAGCGCGGCGTGCGCATCGTCTTCGAAGCGCCCAAGCCGGTGCTGCGCGCGCCGCCGTATCGCTGTTCGGACTGGTTCAACCGCGGCAATCCGATCTGCGCGCGCGGCATCCCGATCGCACGCGCGACGATGGAGCGCTACCGTGCGCCGGTGCTGCGGAGCCTGCAGCGCATCGCCGCGCAGCTGCCGCATGCCTCGGTGTGGGATCCGTTGCCGCTGCTGTGCGACGCGCAGTACTGCAGCGGCAGCCGCGACGGGCGCCCGCTGTTCTTCGATGCCGATCACCTCAGCGGCTACGGCAACCGGGTGCTGCTGCCGGGCTTCACATCGCACATAGCGGCGATCCAGGCACACTCGCCGCCGGCGCCTTGAGGCGCAGCCCTCCGCTCCCGCATCGCAAGGAGTTCGCGCATGCCTGTTCTGCCTTTTCTCGCGCCGCAGCGATCGCGGGCGGTGCCGTCGTTCGTCGCCACCCACCATGGCTGCCGGCCGCAGTTGCACCGCCGCGGCGATGCGCTGCTGCGCGGGGCGCTGCTGCTGGCGGCCACTACCGGCACTGCCGGCGTGGCCTGCGCCGAGGACGCGCCGGCGTTCGACCGGCCCGGTATCGGCTTCGCTTCGACCACCCTGCAGCGTGGACAGTTGGCCTGGGAGCAGGCGTTCTTCGATGGCAGCTACGACCGCGACGGCGACGTGCGCAGCACCGAATACGTCGCCAACAGCCGGCTGCGGTTCGGCCTGAGCGCACGCACCGAGTTGCAGCTGGCGATCGACAGCCAGGTGTGGCAGCGCGTGCGCGGCGGCGGGCAGGACCAGCGCGGGCACAGTGGCGGCGACGCCAGCATCGGCTTGAAGCAGGCATTGCCCAGCGCCAGCGACCGCGTCAGCTGGGCCTTGCTCGGCAGCGCCAGCCTGCCGGTCGGGCGCGCGCCGTACGGCGATGCCGGCCACCGCTACGACCTGGGCGTGAGCGCCGGCTGGGACCTGCCGGAGGGGCGTAGCCTGGCGCTGTACGGCAATGTCAGCGACAGCGAGGACGGCTCCGGCTGGAGCGTCTCGCCGAGCTACACCTTCTACGCCGGCGACACGCTGAGCGCCTACGTCGAGGCCGGCATCGGCGGCGGCGAGGACGAGATGCGCGCGCTCGGCAGCGGCGTCACCTGGCTGTTCGCCAACCGCGTGCAACTGGATCTGTCGGTGCTGCGCGGCCTGTCGTCGCAGACCCCGGATTGGCAGGGCGGCCTCGGCATTTCGGTGCTGCTGCGCTGAGGTCCATGGTGCGGTGATGTCGTGAATCGCGCCTCCGCGCAACCAAGGGCCTGGCACGGTTTCACCCAGGCGCCTTGGATGGCGGGACAGGCATGCGTGAGCGAGTCCCTGCCGGCAAGGGGTTTCAATCCACGCGCCTGTAAGGGCGCGACCGGAACCGACCAGCGCGTCGATCTTGCAAGCCAGGTTTCAATCCACGCACCCGTGAGGGCGCGACGCGGTTCGAAGCTCTACATCTGCGCCACGCCGCAGTTTCAATCCACGCGCCCGTGAGGGCGCGACAACCACTGCGCTGCTTGGTCAGTGGATCGCGAACGTGTTTCAATCCACGCGCCCGTGAGGGCGCGACCATGAAGCGCGTCTTAGGCGGCGTGCCACCGGAAGCGTTTCAATCCACGCGCCCGTGAGGGCGCGACCCGGGCTTCTTCTCCGACATGTCAGCCCTCCGGTTTGTTTCAATCCACGCGCCCGTGAGGGCGCGACCAGGCGTCCACCTTCATGGAGTGGCATTTCAACTGGTTTCAATCCACGCGCCCGTGAGGGCGCGACCACCGAACGCAAGCTGCTGATCGTCCGGGCGAACCAGTTTCAATCCACGCGCCCGTGAGGGCGCGACCCGCTCGGCACCTCCGCCGGACAGGACATTCTGAGGTTTCAATCCACGCGCCCGTGAGGGTGCGACCTACCAGCAGATGGCAGGCGACCTCGCGAACCCGTTTCAATCCACGCGCCCGTGAGGGTGCGACACTGGTTGAAGCTGGAAATTGGCCGGGGGCTGCAGTTTCAATCCACGCGCCCGTGAGGGTGCGACGCCCCACACGGTTGATTCGGTGATGCTGCTGTTTCAATCCACGCGCCCGTGAGGGTGCGACCGCACAGCTGCGGTGTTCTCGCCCTTCTTGAAGTAGTTTCAATCCACGCGCCCGTGAGGGTGCGACGCCCTCAGCATAACTGCCGGCCGGGACTAAGGAAAAAGTGCCGATTTCGCGAAACAGGCGTGCGGCGACGTGCAGGGGGCGGGGCTGCCTTGCCCGGTTTCATGGTGCCAAGGCATTTCACTTTTTCGATCAAGTGCTTATCGGGATTCGCGAACCGGCCGGGAAAACCCCGGGCGCTTCCGGTTCGCGCCGACGGCGCACGTCCTTGCGTCGCCATCCGAACCCGGTGTGCCGATCAGCGCCGGGCGCTCAGTCGCTGACGGCGCGTCCGTCGTTGGGCGGCAGCACCTCGGGCACGTGCGTGTCGTATTGGTGCAGCACTTCCGCGAAACCATGACGCGGTTGCCAGCCCAGCGCGTCCAGCGCCCGTTGCGGCGAATAGACGCGATCGATCCGTTCCGGCAGTGCCCAGCCGCGTTGCGCGAACGCCGCCACCAACGCCGGCGCGCGGCGGTGCAGGACCGCCGGTGCCGCGGTGTGCAACTCGGCGCAATCCTCGCGCAGGAACGGGGTGGCGCCGGAAATCACGAACGTCGCGCTTGCCGGCCCGGCATGCCGCAATGCCGCCGCATGGGCCTCGGCGACGTCGCGCGCGTCGATGCCGCGATGCAGGCGGAATGCCGCCATCACGTTGACCGGTTCCGGGAAGCAGCGCGACATGCGCAGGATACGCACGCTCGGCCCGCCCTGGTCGGCCGCTTCGCGCAGCAGCGTCTCGGCCTCCAGTTTGGTGTGGTGGTAGATGGTTTGCGGCTGCGGCGTCAGCGTCTCGTCGACCCAGCCGGCGCTGCCGTCGGGAGTGGCGGCGTCGCCATACAGCGCGGTGGTGCTGGTGAACACGATGCGGCGCACGCCGGCCGCCGCCGCGGCATCCAGGACGCGGCGCGTGCCGTCGACATTGACCTGGCGGAAGCGCGCCGTCGGCACATGCGCAACGTGCGGGGCGTGCAGCGCGGCGGTGTGGATCACCGCGTCCGCGCCCTGCAGCGCCCGTGCCAGCAACGCGGCATCGTCGAGGTCGCCGACCCAGTCGGCGGTGGAGCAGGGCGTCCGGTCGAAGCCGCTGACGTGGTGCTCGCGCGCGAGCCGAATATGGATCGCGCGGCCGACCCGGCCGGCACTGCCGGTGACCACGATCTTCAGCGGGGACGGAGTGGACATGGGCATCGGCGATGGACTCGAAGGCGCGTGGGGTGGCACAGGCGCTATGCGGGGCGCCTGCAGTCGGCGTGGGCTCACTCCGGATCGTAGTCCAGGTTCGAGGCCAGCCAGCGTTCGGCCTGTCGCAGCGAGACGCCCTTGCGCCGGGCGTAGTCGGCGAGCTGGTCCTTGCCCAGCCGGCCGACCACGAAGTACTGGCTCTGCGGGTGGCTGAAGTAGTAGCCGGACACCGCCGCGGTCGGCAGCATCGCGAAGCTCTCGGTCAGCGACATGCCGGCGTTGCGACCGGCATCGAGCAGGGCGAACAGGGTCTGCTTCTCGCTGTGGTCGGGGCAGGCCGGATAGCCGGGCGCGGGACGGATGCCGCGATAGCGCTCGGCGATCAGCGCTTCGTTGTCCAGCGCCTCGTCGTCGGCATAGCCCCAGAACTCGGTGCGCACGCGCTGGTGCAGGCGCTCGGCCAGCGCCTCGGCCAGGCGGTCGGCCAGGGCCTTGAGCAGGATCGCGTTGTAGTCGTCGTGCGCCGCCTCGAAGCGCGTCACGTGCGGTTCGATGCCGATGCCGGCGGTCACCGCGAATGCACCGATCCAGTCCTGCTTGCCGCTGTCGCGCGGCGCGATGAAGTCGGCCAGGCAGAAGTCCGGGCGCTCGGCGGGCTTGTCGACCTGTTGTCGCAAAAAGTGCAGGGAATGGGGAATGGAGAATCGGGAATGGTCGAGCGGCGCGGTCGCGCCTGACGATTCCCCATTCCCGTTTCCCGATTCCCGGTCCGTCAGGACCACAACATCGTCGCCCACCGACTGCGCCGGCCACAGCCCGAACACGGCCTTGGCGGTCAGCCATTTCTCCGCGACGATCCGCTGCAGCATCGCGCGCGCGTCCTGGTACAGCTCGCTGGCCTGCTGGCCGACGATCTCGTCGGTGAGGATCGCCGGAAACTTGCCGGCCAGTTCCCAGGCCTGGAAGAACGGGGTCCAGTCGATCAGGGGGACCAGGTCGTCCAGCGGGTAGTCGTCGAACACGTGCAGGCCGGGCTGCCTGGGCACCGGTGGGGTGTAGGCGTCCCAGCCGCCGTCGAAGCGCTGCCCGCGCGCGTGCGCGAGCGAGACCAGGCGCTTGGCGTCGCCGCGGTTCTTGTGGCGCTGGCGGATCTCGGCGTAGTCGGCGTCGTTGGCGGCCACGAAGGCCGCGCGCAGTTCGCGCGAGATCAGCGACTGCGCCACGCCCACCGCGCGCGAGGCGTCCTTCACCCACACCGTCGGCGCCGCGTAATGCGGGTCGATCTTCAGCGCGGTGTGCGCGCGCGAGGTGGTGGCGCCGCCGATCAGCAGCGGCATCGAGAAGCCCTGCCGCTGCATCTCGCGGGCGACGTGGGTCATCTCCTCCAGCGACGGGGTGATCAGCCCCGACAGGCCGATGATGTCGGCGTTCTCGGCGCGGGCGCGGTCGAGGATGGTCTGGGTGGGCACCATCACCCCCAGGTCGATCACGTCGAAGTTGTTGCAGGCCAGGACCACGCCGACGATGTTCTTGCCGATGTCGTGCACGTCGCCCTTGACCGTGGCCATGACGATCTTGCCGTTGGACTTACCGGTGTCGCCGCTGCGCAGCTTCTCCGCCTCGATGTAGGGCAGCAGGTAGGCGACCGCCTTCTTCATCACCCGCGCCGACTTCACTACCTGCGGCAGGAACATCTTGCCGGCGCCGAACAGGTCGCCGACCACGTTCATGCCGTCCATCAGCGGGCCTTCGATCACGTCCAGCGGCCGCGCGGCCTGCTGCCGCGCCTCTTCGGTATCGACCTCGACGAACTCGTCGATGCCATGCACCAGCGCATGGCTCAACCGCTCGCGCACCGTCTTCTCGCGCCACGCCAGCTTTTCCCGATTCCCGATTCCCGCATCCCGATTCCCCGCCTTTTTGTAGCGCTCGGCGATCTCCAGCAGGCGTTCGGTGGCGTCGCGGCGGCGGTTGAGGATCACGTCCTCCACGCGCTCGCGCAGCTCCGGGTCCAGTTCGTCGTAGATCGGCATGCCGCCGGCGTTGACGATGCCCATGTCCATGCCTGCGGCGATGGCGTGGTACAGGAATACCGAATGGATCGCCTGGCGCACGGTCTCGTTGCCGCGGAACGAGAACGACACGTTGGACACACCACCGGAGACATGGCAGTGCGGCAGGGTGCGCTTGATCTCGCGGGTCGCTTCGATGAAGTCGACCGCGTAGTTGTCGTGCTCCTCGATGCCGGTGGCCACGGCGAAGATGTTCGGATCGAAGATGATGTCTTCCGGCGGGAACCCGACCTGCTCGGTGAGGATGCGGTAGGCGCGGGTGCAGATCTCCACCTTGCGCGCGCAGGTGTCGGCCTGGCCGACCTCGTCGAAGGCCATCACCACCGCCGCGGCGCCGTAGCGCAGCACCTTGCGCGCGTGTTCGACGAACGGCGCCTCGCCTTCCTTGAGCGAGATCGAGTTGACCACGCTCTTGCCCTGCAGGCACTTCAGCCCGGCCTCGATCACGCTCCACTTGGAGGAGTCGACCATCACCGGGATGCGTGCGATGTCCGGCTCGGACATGATCAGGTTGAGAAAGCGCACCATCGCCTTCTCCGAGTCGATCAGACCCTCGTCCATGTTGACGTCGAGGATCTGCGCGCCGTTGGCGACCTGCTGGCGCGCCACCTCCACCGCCTCCTCGTAACGCTCTTCCTTGATCAGCTTGCGGAACTGCGCGCTGCCGGTGACGTTGGTGCGCTCGCCGACATTGACGAACAGCAGGTCCGGGGTCAGCAGCAACGGCTCCAGGCCGGACAGGCGGGTGTGGCGGGCGGAGGACATGGTCAGCGTTCCGAAAACGGGGAGGTGCCGGCGCACGCGCAGGCGGCAGCGTGCCCGCGCAGGACTGCGCAGGTGGGGGCGGCGGGCGTGCGCGCGGCGGACATCAGGCGGCCTGCGCCGGCGCCGCCAGCGGCACGCGCGGCGGCAGCCCGCGCACGGCCTCGGCGATGGCGCGGATGTGCGCCGGGGTGGTGCCGCAGCAGCCGCCGACCAGGTTCAGCAGCCCGGACTCGGCGAACTCGCGCAGCGTCGCCGCCATTTCCTCCGGCGTCTCGTCGTATTCGCCGAAGGCGTTGGGCAGGCCGGCGTTGGGATGCGCGCTGACGTAGCCGTCGGCGATCCGCGCCAGGGTCTCCACGTGCGGCCGCAGGTCCTTGGCGCCGAGCGCGCAGTTCAGCCCGACCGAGAGCGGCCGCCCGTGCGCGACCGAGGCATAGAACGCTTCGGCGGTCTGCCCGGACAGGGTGCGGCCGGAGGCATCGGTGATGGTGCCGGAGATCATCACCGGCAGCCGCCCGCCGCGTGCGTCGAACACCTCCTCGATCGCGTACAGCGCGGCCTTGGCGTTGAGCGTGTCGAAGATGGTCTCCACCATCAGCGTGTCGGCGCCGCCGTCGATCAGGCCGTCGATGGCCTCGCGGTAGGTGGCGCGCAGTTCGTCGAAGCTGGTGTTGCGGAAGCCGGGGTCGTTGACGTCCGGGCTGATCGAGGCGGTGCGGCTGGTCGGACCGAGCACGCCGATCACGAACCGCGGCTTGTCCGGCGTCAGCGCCTCGACCGCGTCGCAGCAGGCACGCGCGACCTGCGCGCCGGCCTTGTTGAGTTCGTAGACCAGGTGTTCCAGGTGGTAGTCGGCCTGGCTGATCGACGTTGCGTTGAAGGTATTGGTCTCGAGCAGGTCGGCGCCGGCGTCGAGGTAGGCGTGGTGGATCTCGGCGATCACCTCCGGCCGGGTCAGCAGCAACAGGTCGTTGTTGCCCTTCAGATCGTGGCCCTGCGGCGCGTGGTCGCAGCCGGGGCCGTGCACGTGCCCGGCCTGCGCGTCGTAGCCCTCGGCGAAACGCTCGCCGCGATAGTCGGCCTCCTGCAGCCCATGGCGCTGGATCATCGTGCCCATCGCTCCATCGATGATCAGGATGCGCTGGGACAAGGCCTGCAGCAGCGCTTCGGCGCGCTGCGGGTGGAGCCATTGGGAGGCCGGGAGAGGGGAATGGGAAATGGGGAATGGGGGAGGAGCGACGGCGCTCATGCGACATCTCCTGCGGCCGCCTTGGCCTTGGCGGTTGCTTTTTCGATTCCCGATTCCCCAATCCCGATTCCCGGCTTCCCCGCAATCAACGAAATCACTTCGAAGTGCGGCGGGCGCTTCTCGCGGGTCACGGTTTCCAGGCTGGAGACTTCGAGCCCGGCCTTGCCGACGAACTTGCGCAGTTCCTTGGCCGAAAAGCCGAGGTTGACGTGGCCGTAGGCCTGCACCGCGGCCTTGTGCTCGTGGCGCGCCAGGCTGCACAGCAGCAGGCGGCCGCCCGGGCGCAGCACCCGCGCCGACTCGCAGACCGCCTGCGCCGGCTTGGT
The DNA here is from genome assembly GCF_009192905.1 of Xanthomonas sp. LMG 12459. Taxonomy (NCBI): domain Bacteria; kingdom Pseudomonadati; phylum Pseudomonadota; class Gammaproteobacteria; order Lysobacterales; family Lysobacteraceae; genus Xanthomonas; species Xanthomonas sp. LMG 12459. Next base: position 42,824 of record NZ_NSGT01000092.1, on the reverse strand, counting down.
CGCATAGGTCAGGGCATGCATCATCACCACCAGGTCGAAGCTGGCATCGGCGAAGGGCAGGGCATGCATGTCGCCCTCCCGCACTTCCACGTTGCCGAGCCGGCGCAGGCGTTCGCTGGCCGCGGCCACCACCCGTGCGCTGGTGTCGATGCAGACATAGCGGCGTGCGTGCGGCGCCACCAGTTCGGCCAGCACGCCGTCGCCGGAGGCGATGTCGAGCACGTCGCCGGTCTCCAGCAGCGGCAGGGCGGTGCGTGCCAGCGCTTCCCAGGTGCGGCCGGGCGAATAGTGGCGCTCCATGTCGCCGGCCACCGAGTCGGCCCAGTTCTGGTCGGCGGCGCGGTTGGCCAGCACCGCGGCCACGCGCTCGGCGTCCTGGCGCAGCAGCGGGTCGTCGCTGCCGGTGCTCAACGCCAGCCACAGCGCGCGCTGGGCCGGATCCAGCAGGGTCTCGTCGAAGCGATAATAGGCCGACACGCCGGCGCGGCGGTCGCGCACCAGCCCGGCCTCCTTGAGCTTGGCCAGGTGGGTCGAGACCCGCGGCTGCGCCAGGCGGGTGATGGCCGACAACTCGGCCACGGTCAGCTCCTCCTGTTCCAGCAGTGCCAGCAGGCGCACGCGGGTGGCGTCGGCGAAGACCTTCAGCCGGGACGACCAGTCCTCCAGATCCATAAATATCTTCCTATCGCGATATAGAGATATTTTGGTCCGCGCGGCGGTTCCGGTCAAGTTGCACACGCCGGCGTATGGTCGGCACGGCTACAATGGCCGGACCAATATGCCCGGGAGGGGTTCGACGTGGATTTCAGCTTTACCGAAGAGCAATTGATGATCCAGGACGTGGCGCGGCGCATCGCCCAGGAGCGCATCGCCCCCAGCGCCGAGCACCACGACCGTGCCGGCGAATTCCCGCTGGAGAACATCCGCCTGCTGGGCGAGAACGGGCTGATGGGCATCGAGGTGCCGGAAGAGTACGGCGGCGCCGGCATGGACCCGATCGCCTATGTGCTGGCGATGGTCGAGATCGCCGCCGGCGATGCGGCGCATTCGACCATCATGTCGGTCAACAACTCGCTGTTCTGCGCCGGCATCCTCAAGAACGGCAACGAGGAACAGAAGCAAAAGTATGTGCGCGCCATCGCCGAAGGCCGCGAGATCGGCGCCTTCGCGCTGACCGAGCCGCAGTCCGGCTCCGACGCCACCGCGATGCGGTGCCGCGCGGTGCGCCAGGACGACGGCAGCTTCGTCATCAACGGCAAGAAGAGCTGGATCACCTCCGGCCCGGTCGCCAAGTACATCGTGCTGTTCGCGATGAGCGAGCCGGACAAGGGCGCGCGCGGCATCACCGCCTTCGTGGTCGACACCGACAAGCCCGGCTTCCACCGCGGCAAGACCGAGCCCAAGCTGGGCATCCGCGCCTCGGCCACCTGCGAGATCGAGTTCCAGGACTACGTGGCCAGCGCCGACGAGGTGCTGGGCACGCCGGGCGAGGGCTTCAAGATCGCGATGAGCGTGCTCGACGCCGGCCGCATCGGCATCGCCTCGCAGGCGATCGGCCTGGCCCGCGCCGCCTACGAGGCCACCCTGGAGTACGTGAAGGAGCGCAAGGCGTTCGGTTCGCCGATCGGCGCGTTCCAGATGACACAGGCCAAGATCGCCGACATGAAGTGCAAGCTGGATGCGGCGCTGCTGCTGACCTTGCGCGCGGCCTGGCTGAAGGGGCAGGGTCAGCGCTTCACCACCGAGGCCTCGGTGGCCAAGCTGACCGCCTCCGAGGCGGCGATGTGGATCACCCACCAGGCGGTGCAGATCCACGGCGGCATGGGCTATTCCAAGGAGATGCCGCTGGAGCGCTACTTCCGCGATGCCAAGATCACCGAGATCTACGAGGGCACCAGCGAGATCCAGCGCCTGGTGATCGCCCGCAACGAGACCGGGTTGCGGTGAGGCCGGGAGTGGGGATTGCCGGTTCCCGAATCGCTTGAGGATCTAGGAAAAAAGCGGCCGCAGGGCCGCTTTTTTTCCTTGTGTGGAAGGGCATAAGCGGCGTCTGGCTGCAACGCGTCGGGACTGAAGTCCCTCCCACAAGGAGCGCTCAGCCTTCAAGGAGCGCTCCGCCTGCATGGGGCGTTGGGTCGCGCTTCCCGACCAGATTCCCGGACAACAAAAAGCGGCCTTGCGGCCGCTCTTTGTTTGCCTCTACAAGGCGGAAGGATCAAGTCCGAGAGGAGGATTCACGAATCCCCACTCCCGAATCCCTGGCTTTTCAGCAGCCGAATGGCTGCTCATCCCGGCGCCTCAGCGATCCGGCTGATGCCGCGCCAGGCCGGCTTCCTGCATCTGCATGAACTCCTTCGACGGCTCGTCCAGCTTGTCGCCGAGCATGCGCCGCACCATCACGAAGAACAGCGGGATGAACAGCACGCCCAGCACGGTGGCGAACAGCATGCCGCCGATCACGCCGGTACCGATGGCGTGGCGGGCATTGGCGCCGGCGCCGGTGGAGATCGCCATCGGCAGCACGCCGAGGATGAAGGCGAACGAGGTCATCAGGATCGGACGGAAACGCAGGTGCGCCGCCTCGGCCGCGGCCTCGCGCAGGGTCTTGCCCATCGCCCGCTGCTCCACCGCGAACTCGACGATCAGGATCGCGTTCTTGGCGGCCAGGCCGATCACCGTGATCAGGCCGATCTTGAAGTAGATGTCGTTGGGCAGGCCACGCAGCAGCGAGAACGCCACCGCGCCGAGCACGCCGATCGGCACCACCAGCAGCACCGACACCGGGATCGACCAGCTTTCGTACAGCGCCGCCAGGCACAGGAACACCACCACGATCGACAGCACCAGCAGCAGCGTGGCGGTGTTGCCGGCGATGATTTCCTGGTACGACATGCCGCTCCAGTCGAAGCCGAAGCCCGGCGGCAGGTCGTTGTTGACGATGTCCTCCATCGCGCTCATCGCCTGGCCGGAACTGCCGCCCGGCGCCGGGTTGCCGACGATGTTGATCGCCGAGTAGCCGTTGTAGCGGCTCAGCGACGGCGAGCTGTAGATCCAGTCCGAGCTCACCACCGTGCTCAGCGGGATCATCTGCGGCAGGCCGCTGCTATCGGAGGCGGTGCTGCTGGGCACGTAGAAGTTGCGCAGCGACTCCGGACCGGTGCGGAACGGCGCGTCGGCCTGCATGTTGACGCGCTTGATGCGGCCTTCGTAGAAGAAGTCGTTGACGTACACCGGCGCCAGCATCAGCTGGATCGACTGGTAGATGTCGTTGACCGACAGGCCCATCGACTGCGCCTGCACGCGGTCCACCTTCAACTGCAGCTGCGGCGAGTTCTCCAGGCCGTTCGGACGCACGCCGGCCAGGGTGTCCTGGCGCTGCGCGGCCTTGCCGAGCACGATGTTGCGTGCCTGCAGCAGGGCTTCCTCGCCCTGGCCGCTGCGGTCCTGCAGCCACATGTCGAAGCCGCCGAACTGGCCCAGGCCGTTCACCGTGGGCAGGTTGACCACGAAGATCTGCGCGTCCTTGATGCCGTAGAACATCCCGTTCAACTGCTGGATCAGGTCGCCGGCGGCGATGTCGCGCTCGTCCCAGGGCTTGAGCCGGATGAAGCCCATGCCCACGTTCTCGCCGCGGCCCAGGAAGCTGAAGCCGGCCACCTGCAGCATGCCTTCGACCGCCTTCTGCTGCTGCAGCACGCCGCGCATCTGCGCGAACACCTCGTTGGTGCGGGTCTTGGTCGCACCCGGCGGCAGCTGCACGATCGCCAGCGCGAAGCCCTGGTCCTCTTCCGGCAGGAAGCTGCCCGGCATGCGCGTGAACAGGAAGCCGCACAGCACCACCAGCAGGGCGAACACCGCCATCCAGCGCGGCGCGCGGCGGATGGTGTTGCCCACCGCGCCGACGTAGCGGTGCGCCAGCTTGTCGTAGTACTTGTTGAAGGTGCGGTAGACCCAGTTCGGGTTGTCGTTGTGGGTGGGCTTGAGGAATGCCGCACACAGGGCCGGGGTGAAGCTCAGCGCCAGGAAGGCAGAGAACGCCATCGACATGGCGATGGTGATCGCGAACTGCTTGTAGATCGCGCCGGCCGCGCCGGGCTGCATCGCCGAAGGAATGAACACCGCCGCCAGCACCACGGTGATGGCCACCACCGCGCCGGTGATCTGGGTCATCGCCTTGTGCGTGGCCGCCTTCGGCGCCAGGTGCTCCTCGGACATGATGCGTTCGACGTTCTCGATCACCACGATCGCGTCGTCGACCACGATGCCGATCGCCAGCACCATCGCGAACAGGGTCAGCTGGTTGATGGTGAAGCCGATCGCCCACATGCCCAGGAAGGTGCCCAGCAGCGCAACCGGGATGACCAGGGTGGGGATGATGGTGGCGCGGAAGTTCTGCAGGAACACCAGCATCACCAGGAACACCAGCACGATCGCCTCGGCCAGGGTCTTGACCACCTCCTCGATCGAGATCTTGACGAAGGTGGTGCTCTCGTACGGCGTGAACCAGGTGACGCCCTGCGGGAAGCTGGGCTGCAGCTCGTCCATCTTGGCCTTGACCGCCTCGGACACGCTCAGCGCATTGGCGCCCGGCAGCAGCTGGATGGCGAAGGCGCCGGTCGGCTTGCCGTTGTACTGGGTGTCGAAACCGAAGTTGGTCGGGCCGAACGCGACCCGGGCCACGTCCTTCAGCCGCACCACGGTGCCGTTGCCGTCGGCGCGCAGGATGATGTTCTCGAACTGCTCGGGCGAGGTGAAGCGGCCCTCGGCACTGACCGTGGCGGTGAACGACTGGCCCTGCGGCGCCGGATCCGAACCGAGCGAACCGGCGGCGAACTGCACGTTCTGCGCGCGGATCGCGTTGTACACGTCCGTGGCGGACATGTGGTAACCCTGCAGCTTCTCCGGGTTCAACCAGATGTCCATGGCGTACTCGGCACCGAACTGCTGGGTGCTGCCGACGCCGGGCACGCGCGAGATCTGTTCCAGCACGCGCGACCCGACGATGTCGTTGAGCGCGTCGCGGTCGATCGACGGGTTGTCCGAACGCAGCGCGATCACGCTGAGGAAGCCGGCGTTGGCCTTGGCCACCACCACGCCCTGCGCGGTCACTTCCGAGGGCAGGCGCGGGGTCGCCAGCGACACCTTGTTCTGCACCTGCACCTGGGCGATGTCCGGGTCGGTGCCGGTCTCGAAGGTCAGGGTGATGGTGGCGCTGCCGCTGGAGGACGACGACGAGCTGAAGTACAGCAGGTGGTCGATGCCGGTCAGCTGCTGCTCGATGACCTGGGTGACCGAGCGTTCGGTGGTGCTGGCGCTGGCGCCGGGATAGGTGGCGTTGACGGTGACCTGGGGTGGGGCGATCGAGGGATACGACTCGACGCCGAGATTGAGGATGGCGATCACGCCGCTGAGCGAGATCAGGATCGCCACCACCCAGGCGAAGACCGGGTGTTCGATGAAGAACTTAGGCATGGGGGGAGTCCGTTACTGCTTCGGCTGGTCGGAAGGCGAGGCGGCGTTCGGCGCATCGCCGTGCGCTGCGCCCTGCGCCGGGGCGGCGCCCTTGGCCGGCGCCGCGGCGCCTTGGGCACCCTGGCCGGGCGCTGCGCCGGCACCCGGGCCCTGGCCCTGGGCGGCGGCATTCGGATCCCACGGCTTGGCCACGGCCGGTGCGCCTTCCTTGACCTTGGGCAGGCCGCTGACCACGACCTGGTCGCCGTTCTGCAGGCCGCCGCTGACGATCCACTTGTCGCCCTGCTGGCCGACCGTGGTCAGGTCCTTGCGCACCACCTTGCTGTCCTTGCCGACGACCAGGGCATAGGCGCCCTTGGCGTCGCGCAGCACGGCCGCCTGCGGGATCAGGTACACGTCCTTGCGCTGGCCCAGGTTGGCCGAGAAGCTGACGAAGGCGCCGGGCAGCAGCACCCGGTCCGGATTGGGCAGCAGCGCGCGCAGCGTCACCGAGCCGGTGCTCGGGTCGACCGCCGCGCCGGAGAAGTCCAGGGTGCCGGCATGCGCATAGGTGCTGCCGTCGCCGAGCTTGATCTGCACGGTGGACTTGTCCTCGGCGTTGAGGGCGACGTTGCCTTCGGTCTGCGCCTGGCGCAGCTGCGCCAGTTCGTCGGAACTCATCGAGAAGTTGACGTACAGCGGGTCCAGCTGGTCGATCGTGGTCAGCAGCGTGCTGTCGCCCTGGCCGACCAGCGCGCCCTCGGTGACCTGCTGCTTGCCGGCGCGGCCGGCGATCGGCGCAGTGACGGTGGCGTAGCCGAGGTTGATGCGCGCGGTTTCCACCGCCGCACGGGCCTGCTGCACCGACGCGGCGGAGCTGCGTTCGGTGGCCTCGGCGTTGTCCAGGTCGGACTTGGACACGTAGGCCTGCGGCGCCAGGCTGCGCGCGCGGGCGGCGGCGGCCTTGGCGTTGGCGTAGGTGGCTTCGGCCGCGGCCAGCTGGCCCTGCGCCGAGGCCAGGGTCGCACGCAGCGGCGCCGGGTCGATCTGGAACAGCGGCTGGCCTTCCTTGACGTCGGTGCCTTCGGTGTACAGGCGCTTTTCCAGTACGCCGGGCACGCGGGCGCGCACGTCGGCGCTGCGGAACGCGGACAGGCGGCCGACCAGTTCGCGCTCAAGCGGCACGGTCTGCGGCTGCGCCTGCAGCACGCCTACTTCCGGCGGCGGCATGGCCTGCTGTTGCTCCTGTTTCTTGCAGGACGCCAACACCACCACGACGGCGCAGGCCAGGGCGAGAGAACGCAACGGGGAGGTCATCGGGTGGTACTCCGGTCTGGTTTTGTAGAAGGAAGGGAAGGGGCGGCGGCGAACGCGCGCAAGAAGCCGTCCACGGCGAACTCGGCCCAGGCGCGCTGCGCGGCGGCGTCGCCGCGATGCGCGCTGTGGAAGCGCTGACGCTCGAAATCCATGCCGACGATCATGCTCAACAGCAGCTCGGCCATGAAGTGCGGATCGTCATGCCGGAGCTGGCCGCGCGCCATGGCGCCGCGCAGGCGCTCGCTCAGGCGCTGCATCAGCGCGCCGGCGCTGTCGCGGAACATGGCGCGCGCTTCTTCGGGGAAGTGCCGCGACTCGGCGGCGATCAGCTGGCAACTCTGCAGCACACGCGGTTCCGACAGCTGTTCCAGGTACTCGCAGGCAAAACGCAGCAGGCTGCCGCGCAGGTCGTCCTGCACCGGCTCCAGGTGCGCGGTGGCCAGGTCCAGGTGATCCTGCATCGCCCGCCGCAGCAGGCCCTGCTTGCTGCGGTAGCGGCTGTACAGGGTCTGCTTGGAGCAGCCGGCACGTGCCGCCACTGCATCCATGCTCAGGCCCATGCCTTCCTCGGCCAGCAATTCGCGCACGGCAGCGTACACGCGCTGGTCGCGCGCCTGGCGCTGTGCGGCGGAGGCGAGGGGAGTGCTCATCGATTGTGGACTATACCGTCCAGTTTAGAATTAGAACAGCCTTGACACAGGGGTGTTCTTGCTGACAACAGCGTGGCCGGCAAAGCATGGTGACCGCCGCGTGATGATGGTGTTGCGGTCGCTTTGCGCGATCTGGCGCGTCGCCGCGGCCGCTCCATTGGTTTGCGATGCAGCAAGGTAGTTGAACGGAGCACCGGTACAATTCCGGCTTTCCCATCGAGCATCGTTGCTGCTCTCCGTCATGAAACCCAAACACGCCGCTTCCCGTTCCAAATCTTCGGCCGCCACCCACACCTCCGCGACCCCGTCCGCCACCAAGCCGGCCAAGGCGCCTGCCAAGACCAAGGCGGCCGCCAACAAGCCTGCGGCCAAGGCCGCCGCCCCGCGCAAGGCCGCGACGCCGCCCAGGCTGGCCGCGACCGTGCCGGCGACCGCCAAGGTGATCGACGCGGCGCCGGCCGCCAGCGCCTTCAGCCTGGCGTCGGTGTTCGCGGCGCTGCGCAAGCGCTATCCGGCCGCGCGCCAGGAGGAGGCGCAGACCTTCGCCGAGGAGTTCTACAAGCGCATGGAGGAGGACGAGTTCCCCCACCACAGCGCGCAGGAGTGGGCGGCGCTGGCCGCGTCGATGCTGGAGTTCGCACGCAAGCGCAAGCCGGGCACGGTCAACGTGCGGGTGTTCAACCCGAACCTGAAGGACGACGGCTGGGAGTCCTCGCACACGGTGCTGCAGATCGTCAACGACGACATGCCGTTCCTGGTCGACTCGGTGAGCATGGCGCTGGCGGAGCTGGGCATCGGCGTGCACGTGCTCGGCCACCCGGTGCTGCGCATGCAGCGCGACAAGGGCGGCACGCTGGAGAACGTGGGCGAGGGCAAGGCGGAATCGCTGATGGCGCTGGAGATCGACCGCCAGCCGCCGGAAGACATGGCGCAGGTGGAAGCGGCGATCCGGCGCATCCTCGGCGAGGTGCGCAACATCGTGCGCGACTGGGGCGGCATGCGCGAGAAGATGCTGGCGCTGGCCGACGACCTGACCACGCGGCGCCTGCCGGTGGACGACAAGGGCCGGCGCGAGGCGCAGGAATTCCTGCGCTGGGCCGCGGCCGACCATTTCACCTTCTTCGGCTACCGCGAATACCGCGTGGAGAAGCAGGGCGGCGAAGACGTGCTGGCGCCGCTGGAAGACAGTGGCCTGGGTCTGCTGCGCGGGCAGGACAAGTCGCCGGCGCGGCCGGTGCGCACGCTGGCCGCACACGGTCTCAGCGAGTCCGGCACCAAGGAAGCGCTGATCCTGACCAAGACCAATGCGCGCTCGCGGGTGCACCGCAGCGGCTACATGGACTACATCGGCGTGCTGGAGTTCGACGCCAAGGGCCGCATCGTCGCCGAACAGCGCTTCCTCGGCCTGTTCACCTCCAGCGCCTACAACCGCCGCCCGTGGGAGATCCCGCTGGTGCGCGAGCGCTTCGACTACGTGATGCGCAAGTCCGAACTGACCCCGAGCAGCCACAGCGGCAAGGCGCTGCGCCATATCCTGGAGACGCTGCCGCGCGAGGAGCTGTTCCAGTCCAACGAGGAAGAGCTGTACCGCACCGCGATGGGCATTCTGGGCCTGCAGGAGCGGGTGCGCAGCCGCCTGTTCCTGCGCCGCGACAAGTACGGCCGCTTCATTTCCGCGCTGGTGTACATCCCGCGCGAGCGTTTCAACACCGACGTGCGCCTGCGCATCGAGGCCTTGCTGAAGGACGCGCTGCACGGCGAGTACATCGATTCCAACGTGGTGCTGGGCGAATCGCCGCTGGCGCAGCTGCACATGATCGTGCGGCCCAAGCCCGGCGAGGCGCTGGAGTTCGACACCACCGAACTGGAGTCGCGCCTGGCGCACCTGCTGCGCAACTGGCACGACGACCTGCGCGAGGCGCTGGTGGCCAGCTGCGGCGAGCGCGATGGCCTGCGCCTGGCCGCCGGCTACGGCCGCGCGCTGCCGGCCGGCTACATCGAGGAGTCGACCGCGCAGATCGCCGCGCGCGACGTCGAGCGCCTGGCCGCGCTGCGCGGTCCGGAAGACCTGCACCTGAGCCTGCAGGCGCTGCGCCGCGACGGCGCCGACAGCCTGCGCCTGAAGCTGTACCGCCAGCACGACGACCTGCCGCTGTCGGACGTGCTGCCGATGATGGAGAACCTGGGCCTGCGGGTGATCTCCGAGCGTCCTTATCGGCTGGTGGTCGACGGCACCGCGCTGTCGATCCAGGACTTCGAGGTCGAGCCGCTGGCCGGCAGCATCGATGTGGCCGCTGCCGACGCGCCGCTGTGCGAGGCGTTCGTGCGGATCTGGCGCGGCGACGCCGAGAACGACGGCTTCAACCGCCTGATCGTCGGTGCCAGCCTGAGCTGGCGCCAGGTCGCGGTGCTGCGCGGCTACTGCAAGTACCTGCTGCAGACCGGCGTGCCGTTCTCGCAGGCTTACGTGGAAGAGACCTGCAACCGCTATCCGCTGCTGGCGCGGCTGCTGGTGGAGCTGTTCGAGGCGCGCTTCGATCCGGCCACCGGCAACGAGAGCAAGGCGCAGATCGCCGAGGGACAGGCCGCGCTGACGGCGCAACTGCATCTGCTGGCCAAGGACGATGCCGCGGCGCTGAAGGCGCTGCAGCCGGTGATCGATGCGCGCAGCGGCAGCCGCGACGCGCAGCTGGAGGCGGTCTCGGCCGCGTTGCTGAAGCTGTTCGACCAGGTCGCCAGCCTTGACGAGGACCGCATCCTGCGCAGCTTCAAGGGCGTGATCGAGGCGACCCTGCGCACCAGCCACTACCAGCGCACCGCCGATGGCGGGCTGGGTCACTGCATCAGCTTCAAGCTGGATTCGGCCAAGGTGCCGGACCTGCCCAAGCCGCGTCCGTACCGCGAGATCTTCGTGTACGGCCCGCGCGTGGAAGGCGTGCACTTGCGCTTCGGCGCGGTGGCGCGTGGCGGCCTGCGCTGGTCCGACCGGCGCGAGGACTTCCGCACCGAGGTGCTGGGCCTGGTCAAGGCGCAGATGGTCAAGAACACGGTGATCGTGCCGGTCGGCGCCAAGGGCGGCTTCTTCTGCAAGCGCCCGCCGGTCGGCGGCGACCGCGACGCGGTGCTGGCCGAAGGCATCGCCTGCTACAAGCTGTTCATCCAGGGCCTGCTGGACATCACCGACAACATCGTCGGCGGCAAGATCGTGCCGCCGCCGCAGGTGGTGCGCCACGACCAGGACGATCCGTACCTGGTGGTCGCCGCCGACAAGGGCACGGCCACCTTCTCCGACATCGCCAACGGCCTGGCGCTGGACCACGGCTTCTGGCTGGGCGATGCGTTCGCCTCCGGCGGCTCGGTCGGCTACGACCACAAGGGCATGGGCATCACCGCGCGCGGCGCCTGGGAGTCGGTCAAGCGCCACTTCCGCGCCCTGGGCCGCGACTGCCAGAGCGAGGACTTCACCTGCGTGGGCATCGGCGACATGTCCGGCGACGTGTTCGGCAACGGCATGCTGCTGTCGCGCCACATCCGCCTGCTGGCCGCGTTCGACCACCGCCACATCTTCCTCGACCCGAACCCGGACGCGGCGGCGTCCTTCGCCGAGCGCGAGCGCCTGTTCAAGCTGCCGCGCTCCAGCTGGGCCGACTACGACGCCAAGCTGATCAGCGCCGGCGGCGGCATCTATCCGCGCACGCTCAAGTCGATCGAGATCAGTGCGCCGGTGCGCGAGGCGCTGGGCCTGGAGCCGGGCGTCAAGCAACTCTCGCCGAACGACCTGATGAACGCCATCCTCAAGGCGCCGGTGGACCTGTTCTGGAACGGCGGCATCGGCACCTACGTCAAGGCCGCCAGCGAGACCCACGGCGATGTCGGCGACCGCGCCAACAACGGCCTGCGCGTCAACGGCGGCGAGCTGCGCTGCAAGGTCGTGGGCGAGGGCGGCAACCTCGGCCTGACCCAGCTCGGCCGTATCGAGGCCGCGCAGGTCGGGGTGCTGCTCAACACCGACTTCATCGACAACTCGGCCGGCGTGGATACGTCCGACCACGAGGTCAACATCAAGATCCTGCTCAACGACGTGGTGCAGGCCAAGAAGCTGACCCTGGATGCGCGCAACAAGCTGCTGGCGTCGATGACCGACGAGGTCGCCGAGCTGGTGCTGTGGGACAACATCCGCCAGAACCAGGCGCTGAGCCTGATGGAGCGGATGAGCGTCACCCGCCTGGGCTCCAAGCAGCACTTCATCCGCACCCTGGAGGCGCAGGGCCTGCTCGACCGGCAGATCGAATACCTGCCCTCGGACGCGGAGATCTCCGCGCGCAAGGCGCGTGGCCAGGGCCTGACCCGGCCGGAACTGGCGGTGCTGCTGTCCTACTCCAAGCTGGTGGCGTTCCAGCAGCTGCTGGAATCGGACATCCCCGAGGACCCGTACCTGTCCAAGGAACTGCAGCGCTACTTCCCGCAGCCGCTGCAGAAGAAGTACGCCGATGCGATGGAGCGGCACCGCCTCAAGCGCGAGATCATCGCCACCGCGGTGACCAACACCACCATCAACCGGATGGGCGCCACCTTCCTGATGCGCATGCAGGAAGACACCGGCCGCAGCATCGCCGAGGTTGCCAAGGCCTACACCATCAGCCGTGAGACGCTGGATGCGCGCGCGCTGTGGACGCAGATCGACGCGCTGGACGGCAAGGTGCCCGAGTCGGTGCAGATCGACGCGCTGGAGGTGATCTGGACGCTGCAGCGCGCCTTCGTGCGCTGGCTGCTGTTCCGCCCGGGCCCGATGCCGGGCATCACCGCGGCGGTGGAGCGCTACTACGAGCCGTTCAACGACATCCGCGTCGCCTCCGGCGTGCTGCCCGATTCGCAGCGTCCGCGCTACGAGGCCCTGGTGCAGGAGTGGCAGGACAAGGGCCTGCCGCCGGCGCTCGCCCAGCAGCTGTCGGAACTGCGCTTCCTGGAGCCGGCGTTCGACATCATCGAAATGGCGCGCACCCGCAAGCTCAAGCCGGTGGAAGTGTCCAAGGTGCACTTCCGCCTGGGCGAGGCGCTGCAGTTGCCGTGGCTGTTCGAGCAGATCGACGCGCTGGAGGTCAACGGCCGCTGGCATGCGGTGGCCCGCGGCGTGCTGCGCGACGAACTGGCCAAGCACCACGGCGTGCTGGCCGGCCAGGCGCTGAGCCTGCCGGGCGGCACCGCCGAGGCCAAGGTGCAGCACTGGCTGCAGCGCGACGACAGCAGCCTGCGCTTCACCCTGAGCATGCTGCAGGAGCTGGCTGCGCAGAAGACGCTGGACTACCCGACGGTGTCGGTGGCGGTGCAGCGACTCGGCCAGCTGGCGGCGCACGGCGTCTGACCGATCGCGCCGATGGCCAGGCCCGCGCGCGCGGGTCTGGCCCACTGCGGTACCGCGTCGCCCGATGGCGACGCATGGCGCGTGGCAGGCGATTGCTGTCACGCGTCCCTGGCGGGGATCCGCGCTCGCCTCACGTTCTTCGTTGGAGCCAGGCCGGCGGCGCACCGCTGCGGCGACCGACCGCGTCATGCAAGGCCGCGGGATTCTGACAGCCCGCGCTGATACGATCCGCGCCATCGGGCGAGCACACGGCTGCAGCGCCGCATTTCGAGGCGTACATGCTGTACCTGGCCATCCCCGCAGTGCTCCTGTTGTTGATCGTCTTCCTGGCACTGCAGCCTCCGCTGGAGCTGCGGCTGCAGCGTGCGCTGCAGCAGGCACGGCAGGGCGACTTGCGACGCTTGCGTGCACTTGCCAGGAAATCGGTGGGCGATGCCGCATATGCGCTGTTCCTGCAGCTGGACGCCAACGGCGAGCAGGCCGCGGCACTGGCGGCACTGAAGCGTGCGGTCTATGCGCGCACCTGGCTGGACATCCGTGGCTGCAGCGTGGCCATGCGCGCGTACGGCCGCCGTCGCTTCCTCGGCGTGGGCACCATCCCGGACCATGCCGCGCTGCTGGCCGAATGGAGCCGCCCCGGCTGGTGCTCGGGTGCCGGCTGGGAACCCGAACTGGCCTGGATCCAGGCCTGCGGCCCGGAAGCGTGCAGGGATCTGGCGCGCGCCTGGTATTGGCTGTGCCTGGCCGATGCGCGCACGCAGGAGGGGATGGGCGAGATCCGATCGGTGGAGCTGGCGCAGCAGGTGCGGGAGCATCTGGGCCCGTTGGTGCCGGCATCGGTGCGCCAGGCGATGCAGGAGCAGGCGACGGAGACTGCGTGCCGCGACTTCGTGTCCGGCAGATAAGGCGGGCGGAGCGACTCGGCCCGGTACCGGGTACCGGCCTGCAATGGCTGTCGCCGCAGGTCCCATCACATCGCGGTGCGGACGCGGCATGCAACTGCCGCGGATTGGCCGCTGCCTCGGCTGCAAGCGCGTGCCGCCGGTTCGCCGCCGCGCGCCGGTCATGGCGCCCCGGGTATGATCGGGGCCATGAATGCTTCCGTCCTGCCGTCCTCGCCCCGCATCTGTTTCCTCGCCAGCGTCGCGCCGGAGGCGCAGCACGCGCGCACTCAACTGGTCGGGCGCTACGGCGATTGCGAGCCGGCCGACGCCGATGTGCTGTGCGCGCTCGGCGGCGACGGCTTCATGCTGCAGACCCTGCATCGCCACGGCAGCCTGGGCAAGCCGGTGTTCGGCATGAAGCTGGGCACGGTCGGCTTCCTGATGAACCAGTTCCGCGACGACGACCTGGTCGCGCGCCTGGCCCTGGCCGAGCCGGCCAAGCTGCGCCCGCTGGAAATGCTGGCGCAGACCGAATCCGGCGCCACCACCGGCTCGCTGGCCTACAACGAGGTCTCGCTGCTGCGACAGACCCGACAGGCCGCGCACGTGAGCATCGACCTCAACGGCCAGACCCGGGTCGATGAACTGATCTGCGACGGCGTGCTGGTGTCGACCCCGGCCGGCAGCACCGCCTACAACTCCTCCGCGCACGGACCGATCCTGCCGCTGGGCTCGCACACCCTGGCACTGACCCCGATCGCGCCGTACCGGCCGCGGCGCTGGCGCGGCGCGATCCTCAAGGCCGACATCGAGGTGCGCTTCCGCGTGCTGGATCCGTACAAACGCCCGGTCAGCGTCACCGCCGACTCGCACGAGACCCGCGACGTGGTCGAAGTCACCATCCGCGAATCCCGCGACCGCCTGGTCACCCTGCTGTTCGATCCGGAGCACAATCTGGAGGAGCGGATCTTGAGCGAGCAATTTATGGTGTAGGGGCGGGGATTCGGGAGTGGGGATTGGGGATTCGCAACAGCGCACCGCTTTCTCCGATTCCTCTCTGCACCTTCCGATCCCTTTGCCCGCTTGTGCCAATCCCCAATCCCCACTGCCGAATCCCTGCTCTCATGTCCGACAACTCCCCACGTCTGCTCACCGTCGCGGTCACCTCGCGCGCCCTGTTCGATCTTGAAGAGGGCCATGCCCTGTTCGAGCGGGAGGGGGTGGAGGCGTACAGCGCGTATCAGCGCGAGCGCGAGGACGATGTGCTGGCGCCCGGGGTGGCGTTTCCGGTGGTGCGCAAGCTGCTGGCGCTGAACCAGGGCACGCCGCCGGAGACGCCGCCGGTGGAGGTGATCCTGCTGTCGCGCAATTCCGCCGATACCGGGTTGCGCATCTTCAATTCGATCCAGCACTACGGCCTGGGCATCGTGCGTGCCACCTTCACCTCCGGCGAGGCGACCTGGCCTTACGTCAAGCCGTTTGGCACCGATCTGTTCCTTTCGGCCAACCCGGAGTCGGTGCGGCGCGCGCTCAGCCATGGCATCGCCGCGGCGACCATCCTGCCCAAGCCGCCGGGCGAGCACGCGCAGGAAGCGGCCGCGGCCGCCGGCGCGATCGATGCCGATCGCCTGTCCACCCAGTTGCGCATCGCCTTCGACGGCGATGCGGTGATCTTCGGCGACGAGGGCGAGCGCTTCTCGCGTGAGCAGGGCGTGGAGGCGTTCGGCCGCTACGAGCGCGAGAACGCGCGCGAGCCGCTGACCGGCGGGCCGTTCCGCAATTTCCTGTCGGCGCTGCATGCGCTGCAGTCCGCGTTCCCGGCCGGCGAAGCCTCGCCGATCCGTACCGCGCTGGTCACCGCACGCTCGGCGCCGGCGCACGAGCGGGTGATCCGCACCCTGCGCGAATGGGGCGTGCGCCTGGACGAGGCGCTGTTCCTCGGCGGCCGCCACAAGGGGCCGTTCCTGCAGGCCTTCGGCGCGGACATCTTCTTCGACGATTCGCAGCACAACATCGACAGCGCCGCCCGCGAGCGCGTCGCCGCCGGGCATGTGCCGCACGGGGTCGCCAACGACATCGCCAAGCCGTGAGTGCGGCGCCCGGCGGCGGCCGCTGGGCCGCGCTGCGCCGCTTGCTGCGGCAAGGAGCGGATGCGCCTGCCGACCTGCGTCCCGGGCGGCCTTACGTGCGCCACGGCTGGCGCTACACAAGCCTGCAGTTCAAGGGCGAGGTGACCCAGAGCCGCATGTACACGTGGTGGCCGGACGTGCTGCAGGTGGGCTACACCCGCAGCATGCTCGCCGCACTGTTGCTGCGCCCGGACCCGCGGCGGATCGGCATCGTCGGCCTCGGCGGCGGTTCGCAGGCCAAGTTCTGCTATCGGCACCTGCCGCAGGCGCGGATCGAGGCGATCGAGGCCGACGCCGACGTGCTGGCCTTGCGCGCGGCGTTCCGCATCCCGGACGACGATGCGCGCTTCGAGGCCGTGCACGGCGACGGCGCGCGGTTGCTGCGGCAACGGCGCGACCGCTACGACCTGCTGCTGCTCGACGCCTACGACGCCGACGGCATCCCGGCCGCGCTGCTCAGCCGCGGCTTCTACGAGGACTGCCACGCGGCGCTGGCCCCGGGCGGGGTACTGGCGGTGAACCTGTACGACACCGACACCCGCCGCCACCTGGCGCATCTGCGCGCGCTGTTCGGCGGCCGCGTGCTGCGCCTGGACGAGCCACAGATGGACAACCAGGTGGTGTTCGCCTGGACCGGTGCGCTGCCGGCGCTGGACGCGCACGCGGCCTTGGCCCGCCTGCCGTGGTCGGCGCGTTGGCAACTGCGCATGCCGTTCCGGCGCGTGCAGCAGGCGATGGCGGGCAGGACGGGGGCGGACGGGGTGCGTTAGCCGGGGCTGCGCTGTCGGGCGATGGCTGCGTCGGCCAGACGGTTCAGTCCACGCCATGCCGCCGCCGGTGCAAGCACGACCGGGGGAGACAATGCATGCGGTCCCGGGCGACACCACGCGCCAGGACGATGGCAAGTCGCCCTACAACGGCAACAGGATGTTGCTGAGCTTCCAGCGCAGGCCCTCACGGGTGAATACGAAGGGTACGGCGGTACCGTCGGCGGTGTGCACGGTGGCGACGAAGCGCGTGGTCGATTCGAAGCGGTGTTCGGCCTGGCGCAGTGGTTGTGGCGGGCGCGGCGCGGCGTAGGTATCGCCGCCGACGGTGTCGCCGCTGGCGCGTTTCCACAGCGCGTCGCCCTGCATCAGCGCGCCGATGCCGGTCGGGGTGACCATCGCATCCACGCTCATGCCGCCGAGGCCGCCGGCCAGCGACAGGAGCGCCCCGCCGAACAGGCTGGACTGCAGGTCGGGGCCGGCGCGGCGCACCAGCGCATCGTCCACCTGGGCCTTGAGGTTGACCCGCAGCGTGGGAAAGTCGACGTAGCGCTCCAGTGCCGCCGCATCGCGCTCGCGCAACGCCTGGTCGATGCCGCGGATGGCCAGGTACGGCCCAGCGACGACGTAGCCGCCGAGGGCGAGCAGGGCGAGGAACAGCAAGGCCAGCCATTTCTTCATCGCATGTCTCCTTGCGTGTGGGCGTTCTGCAGGAGCGGATCAGCCGCGACGCGTGACCGGGAATGCCTGTCGCCGCTGAAGCCGCTCCGACGGGGAAGCACTGCCGTTCTAGAACTCCAGGTCCAGCGCCGCGCACAGATAGTCCACGAACGGGCCCAGCGTCTGCAGGTCGGCGGCGACCTGCGTGCGCAGCCGCGGGCCGGTCATGGTCGCGTCGTCGAGCTGGCGCCAGAACACCCAGTTCTTGTGCTTGAGGTCGTCGATGCACTCGAAGTCGGCCGGGAAGCCGCGCGGCGGCCGCACCAGCATCTCGCTTTCCTCGAAGTCGAAGCGGCGGCGCAGCGCCGGCGCATGCGCGGCGGACTTCCAACTGCCGGGATTGTCGAAGATGAACTGGCGCACCTTGCGCTGCGTGTCCGGTTCCGGATGCCACAGCCCGGCGCCGACGAAGCTCTCGCCCGGCTGCAGGTGGATGTAGAACGACGGCGCCGGCACCTGCTTGCGCCGCTCGTGGAACAGGCGCGCACCCTGCCAGGTCTTGTACGGCGACTTGTCGTGGGAGAAGCGCGCGTCGCGGTGGATGCGGAACAGTGAGCCGCCGACGCCGCGCGGGTCGGCGCGGAAATGCTCGCTGACCTGGGCCAGGTCCGGCTGCAGGTCGGTGATCAGGCGCAGGAACGGCTGCCGCACGTGTTCTTCGTACTTGTGCCGGTTGTCGTTGAACCAGGCCTTGTCGTTGTGCCGTGCCAGGGCACGCAGGAACTTGAAGCTGGCGTCGCTGAAATAGCTGGTCATAGGCTGCGTTGCAGGTCGTGGCCCCAGGCGGCCAACTGGTCGAGCAGGGCTTGCTTGGTAGCATCCTGCGGGTGAGCCAGGCGTAAACCGGCCAGTTCCGCGTAGAAGGCGTCGAAGCTCAGTTCGGACAGGCCGCTGTCCTGCTGCAGGCGCTGCCGCCGGTAGTCGTCCCAGCGCGCCTGTTCGGCGATGGACAGGCTCTGCGGCCAGTTGCGCGCGCGGTAGCGGAACAGCAGCTCGGGCAGGCGCGGATCGCGGAACTGGCCTTCCAGCGCGGCCAGTTGCGCCGGCGGGGTGGCGCGGACCTGAGCCATCGTGCGCTTGTCGCCATCGGCCAGGAAGCCGTCGTACAACGAGGCGTCGACATCGACCGGCACCGCGGCGCGCTCGCTGGCGAACACCCGCCGCACCTTCTCCGCCAGCGCCGGGCCGGCCTCGCGCAGGCGCGCGGCCTTGGCCAGGAGTTGCGCGGGGTCCAGCCGCAGCCGGGCGAAATCCGCTTCGCGCAGGTGCGCCCAGGCGACCAGCGCCGGTGCCTTGTTCAGATGCACTTCCTTGAGCGGGATACGCTGTTCGCCCTCCGGCAGGTCGGCCTGCGGGGTGTACAGGCGGTCGGCGATCTGTTCCGGCGAATAGCGCAGCAGCGGCTCGATGTCGCCTTCCAGGTCGAACACCAGCACGCGGCTGTCGATGCGCGGATGCCGCGCCAGCGGCAGCACCGGCGCCGCGCACAGGCGCGCGGCCGGATAGCGCATCGACACGTGCAGCACCGGCTGCATCGCCACCGCGTCGAGCAGGCTGCCGCAGAAGCGCTTGTCGCGCAGCTTCAGCGCGTACTCCCACAGCCGCGGCTGGCTGCGGCGGAAGTGCCGGGCCATGCCGATGGTGGCGTACACGTCGGACAGCGCTTCGTGCGCATCGCCGTCGCGCACGCCGTTGGCCAATGCCAGTTGCTCCAGCTTGAACGAGGTGGCGCCGTCCTCGCGCTGCGGCCAGACGATGCCCTCCGGGCGCAGCGCGTGCATCAGCCGCAGCATGTCCAGCAGATCCCAGCGCGAGTTGCCGTTGCGCCACTCGCGTTCGTAGGGATCGTAGAAGTTGCGGAACAGACCATGGCGCACGAACTCGTCGTCGAAGCGCAGCGAGTTGTAGCCCAGCGTGCAGGTCTGCGGCCGCGCCATCTGCTCGGAGATGCGTGCGAACGCCTCGGCTTCGCTGACGCCCTCGCGCAAGGCCTGCTGCGGGGCGATGCCGGTGATGAGGGTGGCGACCGGCGAGGGCAGCAGGTCGTCGGCGGGCTTGACGAAGAAACTGATCGGCTCCTCGATCACGTTGAGCTCGGCATCGGTGCGCACCGCGGCGAACTGCGCGATGCGCGTGCGCCGCGGATCGGCGCCGAAGGTTTCCAGGTCGTAGAAGAGGAAGCTGTCGGGCATGACGAATCGAATGGTGCGAGGCAGGCGAGGCTAGGAGTGTGGGGACGCTTGTAGGAGCGGGTGTCCGGATAGGCTACGCCGGTTCAATGTGCCCCCTCCAGCGGTGCCAGCCGCGCGTGCACGATGCCCTCCAGCCAGTTCCAGTCGATCCGCGACAGGTCGCTGTGGCCCTGCGTGGCCTGGACCAGGATGTCGCGCTGCACTTCGCTGCGTTCCAGCGCCTGCGCGTACGGCGTGCGCAGGAAGGTGACCATGGTGTAGTGCGGCACGAAGCGGGTCGGATGCCGCGCCTGCAGGGCCTGGCCGAGTTCGCGCTGCAGCAGGAAGCCGGCGTCGCCGACGCGGTCGCGCATTTCCACGTAGTTCTCCAGCGCCATCTGCTGGATCGCGCCGGCGTTGGGCTTGCGCTCGGCCTCGAAGGCGGCATAGGCGCGCGCCAGGTCCGGCTCGCGCTGCAGGTGCGCGGCCAGCGCCGCGCAATCCTCGAACGCGCAGTTCATGCCTTGCCCGTGGAACGGCACCATCGCGTGCGCGGCGTCGCCCAGCAGCACTGCGCGGCCGTCCAGGTGCCAGCGCTCCAGGCGCAGCGTGCCGAGCAGGCCCGGCGGATGCTGCTCCCAGTGCTCGGCCAGTTGCGGCATCAGCGGCAGTGCATCGGCGAAATCGCGCGCGAACAGCGCCAGCGCCTCGTCGCCACTGCGCACGGTGGCGAAGCTGGGCTCGCCCTTGTTGGGCAGGAACAGGGTGACGGTGAAGGTGCCCTCATCGTTGGGCAGGGCGATGCACATGTAGTGCCCGCGCGGCCAGATATGCAGGGCGTTGGCTTCGATGCGGAAGCCGCCGTCGGCGCCGGGCGGGATCTCCAGTTCCTTGTACGAATGGTCGAGGAACTCGATGTGCTCGGCCATCGGCGCCTTGCGCTGCATCGCCGCGCGCAGCGCCGAGCCGGCGCCGTCGGCGCCGATCATGCTGTCGAAGCGGATGTCGTGGGGCTGGTCATCGCGGTCGTCGATGAAACGCGCATAGCCGGCATCGAAATCCACCGTGTGCAGGCGCCGGTAGAAGTGGATGCGCGCGCCGGCCTGCTCGGCCAGTTGCAGCAGGGTGATGTTGAGGTCGTTGCGGTGCACCGACCAGATCACCTCGCTGTCGTCGCGGCCATAGCGCTGCAACTGCTGGTGCCCGTCGGCGAAATGCACCATGCGCCCGCGCATCATCACCGCCTTGGCCATCACCGCGGCATCGGCGCCGGCCTGGCGCAGCACGTGCAGGCCGCGTTCGGCCAGGGCCAGGTTGATCGAGCGGCCGCGCTCGTAATCGTGCACGCGCGGGTCGCCGCGGCGCTCGTAGACGGTGACCTGCCAGCCCTGGCGCGAGAGCAGGATGGCGAGCAGGGAGCCGGCCAGGCCGGCGCCGATCAGGGTGATGCTGCGGGGGGATGCGTTCAATGCGGTGTCCGGAAAGCGCGGCGGCTGGCCGCGCGAAGAAGTCGGCTCAGACGCCGGCCCAGGTTTCCACTTCCTCGACGAAGCGGTAGATGTCCCGGTAGCGGTTGTACAGCGGCACTGGGCTGATCCGGATCACGTCCGGCTCGCGCCAGTCGCCGAGCACGCCGACCGATTGCAGGTACTCGAACAGGGCGCGGCCACGCTCGCGGCCGCCGGCCACGCGCAGCGACAGCTGGCAGCCGCGTTGTGCCGGGTCGGACGGGGTGATGATCCGCAGGGTGTCGGCCAGGCGCGCGCGGATCAGCGTCTCCAGGTAGCCGGTCAGTTGCTGCGATTTCTGCCGCAGCGCGTCCAGCCCGGCGCGCTCGAACAGGTCCAGCGAGGCGCGCAGCGGGGCCATGCTCAGGATCGGCGGATTGCTCAGCTGCCAGCCGTCGGCACCGGGCGCGGCGACGAACTCGGGCGCCATGCGGAAACGGGTGCGCTTGTCGTGGCCCCACCAGCCGGCGAAGCGCGGGGTCTCGCCGTGGCCGTGGCGCTCGTGCACAAAGGCGCCGGCGACCGCGCCGGGGCCGGCGTTGAGATACTTGTAGTGGCACCACACCGCGAAGTCCGGCGCGGCATCGTGCAGGTGCAGCGGCACGTTGCCGATGGCGTGGGCCAGGTCGAAGCCGACCGCGGCGCCGGCCACGCGCGCCAGCCGCGCCACCGCGGCCAGGTCGAAGGCCTGGCCGGTGCGGTACTGCACGCCCGGCCACAGCACCAGCGCCAGGCGCGGGCCGTGCTCGGCGATGGCGCGCTCGATCGCCGCCAGCGACACGGTGCCATCGACGCCGTCGGGCTGCACTTCGATCAGGTCGGTGGCCGGGTCGAAGCCGTGGAAACGGATCTGCGAGGCCACCGCATGCTGGTCGGAGGGGAACGCGCCGGCCTCGATCAGGATCGCCGGGCGCTCGCGGGTGGGCCGGTAGAAGCTGACCATGAGCAGGTGCAGGTTCACCGTCAGCGTGTTCATCGCCACCACTTCGTGCGGGTGCGCGCCGACCAGGCGCGCCAGCGGCGCAGCCAGCAGTTCGTGGTAGGTCATCCACTGGGTGTCGCCGTTGAAATGGCCTTCCACCGCCAGCGACGACCACTTGTCCAGCACCTCCTGCACCGCGGCGCGCGCGCCGCGCGGCTGCAGGCCCAGCGAGTTGCCGACGAAGTAGGCCTGGTCGGCGCCCTGGTGCTGCGGGAACAGGAACTCCTGGCGCAGGGCGCGCAGCGGATCGGCGGCGTCGAGGGCGATGGCGTGCTGGCGGGACAGGATCTCGTTCATCGGCATTGGATTCCGGGAAGCAGGGCGAGAGTCTAGAGCGTGTGGGACGACGGGAGGTGAGTGCGTGGCATGGCGCGGGGCACGGCCGCGTGGACCTCTGCAACAGCGAATGCGCGGCCGGCGCGAGGCGACGGCGCGTTCATCCGCTGCGGCGCGCGGTCACCTGCGGTTGTTCCTTGGCGGCCGCGGCAGCCGGCAGCAGCGCACTGCGGACCAGGTGGGTCAGGGTACCGACGCTGTCGGCGACGCGGTCGCTGGTGTCGGCCAGCGCGGGCAGCGCGCCGCCGTCGCTGCCGTCCTGCGGCTGCGCGGCCAGCGCCTCGGCCAGGCGCCGCTCGTCCGCGCGCAGGCTGGCCTGTGCCGGCGGCGTGCCGCTGCGCAGGCTTTCGGCCAGTTCGGTCAGTGCGGCATGCGCCTGTTGCCGGAACTGCTGCAGTTCCGGCAACGGCGGCAGCGGCGGCGCATCGCGCAGCACCGCCTCCAGCGCCAGCGAGGCGCGGATCAGCCGGTTGCCGTTGGCCAGCACCGATTCGGCCAGGGTCAGTTCGCGCAGGTTGCGCTTGCGCCGCGGTTCGCCGCGCAGGCGTTCGATCGAGGCCTGCGCGTTGGTGCGCGCGGTGCGCGAGGCCGCGCGGGTGTCCGGCAGCGCCTGCAGGCGGCCTTCCAGCACCGCATCGAGATGGTCGCGGTAGGCGAGCAGCAACTGCGCCAGGATCGCGCGGATGTGCTTGCGTTCCCAGGTCGGCCACAGCGCGTAGGCCGCCAGCGCCAGCGCGCTGCCGAGCACGGTGGCCTGGATGCGTTCGCCGATCGCCTCGCCCGGGGCCATGCCCTCGAACGACAGCAGCAGCACCAGCATGCCGGTCAGGCAGGCCACGCCGAGCCCGTAGTTGACCTGGGTCAGCAGGCGGAACCCCAGGCAGAACACGGTCAGCAACAGCAGCCGCACCACCGCCCCGTCCATCACGAAGTGGGCCAGCACGGTGGCCAGCAGCAGCCCGCCGAAGGTGCCGGCCACGCGCAGCGCGCCGAAGCTGAGGGTGCCGCCGAAATCCGGCTTGAGCACGATCGCCGTGGTCATCGGGATCCAGTAGCCGTGCGGGATCGCCTGCCAGCGGGCGAACAGCACCGCCAGCGCCAGGCACACGCCGCAGCGCAGTGCGTGGCGGAACGCCACCGAGGACAGCTTCAGATTCGCCCGCAAGGTCTGCAGCGGCGCCAGCGGACGCAGCGCTGCCGGCAACTGCGCCTCGGCCAGTTCGGCCTGGATCTCGCCGCGGCTGCTGGCCCAGCGGCCATTGCGCGCCAGCGCGCGCAGCTGGCCGCCCAGGCCCTGCGCACGGGCCACGGCGATGCGCAGCAGGCGGCGTTCGCGGGTGTCTTCGGTCTGCGACTGCACTTGCGCCAGCGCATCCACCAGATCGTCGAATCCGGTCATCGACGCAGTGGCCGCGTCTGGGTCCTCGGCGCTGTCCAGCGCGTGCGCGAGTTGGTCCAGCACCACCGCGCTGCGCTCGAGCACGCGCTCGATCGGCAGCCGCGCGGGCGATCCTGCGTCCAGGCGTCCGTGCAGGTCGGCCAGGGTCAGCAGCTCCAGCCGCGCGCGTTCGCACAGCTCGGCGATGACCCGGAACGCCTGCACCGCACGCCCGCGCGAGCGGTGCTCGCCGTGCAGCATCACCATCGCCTCGAGCACCGCTTCGGTGGCCGGCGGCGCCGCGGTCGCGCCGGGCCGCTGGCGGGCGATGCCGGCCAGTTGCCGCATCAGGTCGGCCAGGGCGAAGCGTTCCGGGCGGTAGCGCTGCAGCGGCCAGGCGGCCAGCGCCATCAGCATCTGCAGCACGCCGCCGGCGAAGATCAGCGTGGCCACGCCGACGCTCTGCAGTGGCGGCAGGCGCACGTCGGCGCTGACCACCAGCAGGATCATGCTGGTCAGCCCGACCCGCGCCGCCACCGGGCCCAGCGCCACCAGCAGGCCGCCGCCGAGGCCGAGCAGCAGCGCGCTCAGCGCCAGCGCCACGGTGTGCGCGCCGATCAGCATGCCCAGCAGCGCGGCCACGCCCGCCGCCAGCGCGGCCATCAGCATGCGCTGCATCCGCGCCCGGTACGGGCCGGGCTGGTCGGAGAACATGGTGTTGAGCGCGCCGGTGGACACCGCCAGGCCCAACTCGGCATGGCCGGCGGCCACGCCCAGCGCCAGCGGCGCGACCACCGCGGCGGTGTTGCGCAGGGCCACGCGCACCGGCACGTCGCGTGGCTTGAGCGCGATCAGGCTGCGCAGCATCGCGAGCCGGAACGGCACGGGGGTAGGGCGGTCACGGCGCGTCGGCCGCCGGCCGCGGATGCACGTGGCCGCAGCGGGCGCAGGTGCGCAGCGATTCGGAGGCGTAGAAGCGCGCGAACACCGGCGGGAAGTCGGTCTCGATGTTCTGCAGCGGGAAGTAGGCTTCGTACAGCAGGTGGTTGCAGCGCTCGCAGAACCACAGCAGGCCGTCCTGCTCGTGCGGCAGGCGCCGCCGCTCGATCACCAGGCCGACCGAGTTCGCGCCGCGCTGCGGCGAGTGCGGCACCTTCGGCGGCAGCAGGAAGGTCTCGCCGGCGCGGATCGGGATCTCGCGCACCGCGCCGTCTTCCTGGATCTTCAGCACCATCTCGCCTTCGAGCTGGTAGAACCACTCCGGGCCTTCGTCGTAGTGGTAGTCGCTGCGCGCGTTCGGCCCACCGACCACCATCACGATGAAGTCGCCGGCGTGGATGCACTTGTTGCCCACCGGCGGCTTCAGCAGGTGCCGGTGGGCGTCGATCCAGGCGTGCAGGTTGAGCGGGCCGGGGAGCATGCGGATCCTTGATCGAGATGGCGGAGCGGCGCGCCGCTCAGCGGTCCTCGCGGTCCTGGCTGATGCGCGCCAGGGCGGCATCGTAGCGCGGCGTCAGGTCGTCGATGCGGTCAAGTTCCATGCCCAGGTCGTGCACGCGGCCGTCGCGCAGGCTGTAGACCCAGCCGTGCACGGTCAGTTCCTGGCCGCGCGCCCAGGCGTCGAGCACGATCGAAGTGCGGCTGACGTTGACCACCTGCTCGAGCACGTTGAGCTCGCATAGGCGCGCGTGCTGCACGTTGAGGTCGCCGGCCTGCTGCAGGCAGTGTTCGTGCTTCTCGGCCACGTCGGTGACGTGGCGGATCCAGTTGTCGACCAGGCCCAGCCGCGCGCGGGTCAGGCCCGCGTGCACGCCGCCGCAGCCGTAGTGGCCGACCACCAGGATGTGCCGCACCTTCAGCACCTCGACCGCGAACTGGATCACCGACAGGCAGTTGAGGTCGGTATGCACGACCACGTTGGCGATGTTGCGGTGGACGAACACCTCGCCCGGTGCCATGTCGATGATCTGGTTCGCCGGCACCCGCGAGTCGGAGCAGCCGATCCACAGGTACTCCGGGGTCTGCTGCTTGGACAGGCGGCTGAAGAACTCCGGATCCTCGCGGTTGATGCGTTCGGACCAGGAGCGGTTGTTGTCCAGCAGTTGTTCGATTTTGCTCATAGCCCGGCATTATTCCAGAAGCCCGCGGCCGGTGCGCGGCGTGCGCCGACGCCGGTACCCGGATGGCTGGCATCCGCATGCACGCGGCGCCTCAGTGCGCAGGCGCCGCCGGATCGGGCTTTTGCCGATCCCGCCGATGCGGCCCGCTGCGCAGACTTCCTCCACGCCCACACCGGGCATCAGCGGAGGATCCCATGGCCGACTTCAACGCGTTCTTTCCGACCCTGCTCAAGCACGAGGGCGGCTTCGTCAACGATCCGGTGGATCCGGGCGGCGCCACCAACAAGGGCATCACCCTGGCGACGTTTCGCTTATACGCCAAGAGCCTGCTGCAACTGGAGCCGACCCTGGACAACCTGCGCGCGCTCACCGATGCGCAGGCCGGGGTGATCTACAAGACCTGCTACTGGAACGCGGTGCACGGCGACGAGATCGCGCTGCAGCCGCTGGCCAACATCCTGTTCGACTTCCAGGTCAACGCCGGCAACAACGCCATCAAGCTGCTGCAGCGCGTGCTCAACGCGCAGGCGCCGGCGCTGCAGCTGCCGGAGGACGGCAAGTTCGGCCCGGCCACCCTGGCGGCGCTGAAGGCCGCCGACCAGCGCGATCTGTACGCACGCTACAAGCAGGGCCGGCGCGACTACTACCAGCGCCTGGTCGCGGCCAAGCCGCCGCTGGGCAAGTTCCTCAAGGGCTGGCTGGCGCGCACCGACTCCTTCCCCGACCTGAGCTGAGTGCGCGCACGGCAAGCGCCGCCGATCCGCTGCCGTCGCCGACGGCGGCCTTCTTTCCCCAGGAGCGACCATGGCTGGACCGACCGCATTGAACGACCTGATCGAAGCGCTGGCCGGCGCCGTGATCGAGGCGCAGGACCGCATCGAGCAGCACCAGATGGCCAACCTCGGCGATTACTTCGACGAGTTCCACCGGCCCAAGAGCGTGATCATCCGCCTGCCGTCGCAGCACCCGCAGGCCGCCGAAGGCGACGAGGACTACTACCGCGCGCCGCTGCTGCCGCTGGTCTCGACCAACGTGCTGCGGATCAAGGACGTGGAGATCAGCTTCGATGCGCAGCTCGGCGACCTCGGCGGCCTGCAGTCGGCCGACGGCTTCTTCGCGCCGGAGTCGCCCGGCCCACGCGGTGCCTGGCAGGCCAAGCGCACCGCCACCCGTTCCAGCGTGCGCGTGGATACCAGCGCCAGCGCGCGGAGCCAGCGCCAGAGTGCCGTCCACGTCGTGTTGCGCGTGGAGGGGACCGAACCGACTGACGGAGCGGCCAGATTGCTGAACCATCTGGCGCAGACGCAGGGCGTGTTCAAGACGGTCATGGCCGACAAGCCGGACGTCGCGGGCACGGACGATGTAACCAATCCCACCAACTGAAGGAGTCACTGCAATGGCTGACGAACTCGTCAATATGTCAAGTCAATTCAAGGGTCTGCCGATGGGCGACCTGATCGGCGGCCCGCTCGATGCGGCCTGCGACGCGCAGGTCAAGCTGGCCCGCGCCACCGCCGATTTCATCCGCGTCATCGGCTTCCTGCCGCCGGACAACCCCGACCCGAAGAATCCGCAGGCAACCGGCGCCACCCGTACCGCCAGCTTCCGCTTCAAGCGGCCGGTCGACGACCCGGACAAGGCCGGCGGCATCGCCGAGGAGGAGGTCGAACTGGAAGTGCCGCTGCTGGCCATCGTCAACGTGCCCAGCCTGAGCATCCAGACCGTGGACATCACCTTCGACATGGAAGTGAAGTCGTCCTTCTCCTCGAAGGAGAAGACCGATGCCTCGGCGTCGATGTCGGCGGACGTGGAATACGGCTTCGGCCTGTTCAAGGCCAAGGTGCATATCCAGGGCTCGGTCTCCACCAGCAAGGAGAACACGCGCAGCTCGGACAACTCGGCCAAGTACCACGTCTCGGTGCATGCCGCGGACAAGGGGCCGCCGGAAGGTCTGGCGCGGGTGCTGGACATCCTGCAGACCTCGGTGGCGCCGCGCAAGATCGGCAAGCCCGAGCCGGTTCCCGCGTAAGCCCATAGCGGTCCGTTGAACCATCTCGTCGGGGGACTCGTCAACGATGTTCGACCTTACTGAAGTCAAGTTCGTCAAGCGGGTCGTGGTCGGCAGCGACAACCCGACGCAGATGCAATCGCCCGAGCAGATCGAAGCCGCGCGGGCCTTGCTCAACCGCTGCCTGAGCGATTCGCCGAAGGGCGCGATCATCGGCACCGAGAAGAATTTCGCCGTGCTGCAGATCGGCGAGCACCAGGTGGTGATGCAGTGGCTGTGCTACCACGTGGGCTTCCCGCGCAAGCCCGGCTGGATGAAGGACGACTGATGGCCAGCCTGCGCTGCGAGTTCGACCTGCTGCTGCAGGGGCTGTCGGCGGCCCTGCTGGATGCGCAGCGGCGCTGCCGCGCGCGTCACGCACAGGCCTTGCGCGCCTGCTTCGGCGCAGGCGGGACGCTGCCGGTGGCGACGGACGCGGCCGAGCCGCCGTCGCTGCAGATCCCGTTGTGGGAGCTGCGCGCCTGGCAATTGCCGCAGATCGGCGAACTGGCCCTGGCCTTCGACGTCGAACTGGACGTGGAGGAGGTGCCGGACGAGGCGCCGCGCCTGCTGCTGCAGGTGTTGCCGCGCCGGCCGCGGCGGCCCGGGCACCGCCTGCAGATCCTGTTCCGCGGCACCCACACCCCGGTCGGCGAGGTGCTGTTCGACGGTCAGCGGCTGAAGCTGTGGCAGCTGTCCGATGCGCCCGCCCCGCACGATCCCGTCCAGGAGACCGCACATGCGTAGACACGGCTTCATCCTGTCCCGGCACGACACCGACCTGTGGTGCCGAGAACTGCACATCGACCTGCGCTCGCTGGCCCGCGCGCAGCGGCTGCGCCGGCGTCGACGCCGGGCGCTGTGGCTGCTTGCCGTACTGTGCCTGGTGGCGGCCGTGGTGGCGCTGCTCTGGTTCGGTCTGTCCTGACCGCACCCATCGTTTCCTTTCGTATCCAACAGGAGAGTCGCATGCGTATCCGTTCGCGTGGTGTTGCGCGTTTCCCGCTCTGGCTGGCGCTGTGCCTGGCCATGCCGTTCGCCGCCGGTGCCGCACCGCAGGCGCCGACGCCTGCTGCGCCGGCCGCAGCGTCCAACGCAGACGCACTGCCGCCTGGCGAATGGAGCGGCACCCTGGCGCTGGATGCGCAGCGCCTGGCCGCCGTGCGCCTGGTCCAGCGCGACGGCAAGGCCAGGCTGATGTTCGGCTCGCCGTTGAACTGCGCCTTGCTGGTCAAGCCGCAACCGGGCGCCGGTTTCGCACTGGAGTCGATCAATGGCGGCGCCTACTGCGACAAGCTGATGGGCAAGCCGCTGCGCGTGCAACGCAGCGGCGACGACCTGCGCTTGAACGTCGACGGCAAGGATCTGCCGGTGGTGCTGCATGGCGATCCGGGCCAGCCCAGCCCGCTGCAGGGCACGTGGCGCGGAGTGATTCATACCGACTACGGCAATAGGGTCGTCGCTGTGCAACTGAGTGTCGCTGCGACCCCTCAGGCTCCCGGTAGCGCCACGGTGCAGCTGCGCTACGGCGCGCCGCGCGAGTGCAGGGTGCAGGGCCGCTACCTCGGCATGCGCGAAGGAGACGCACTGTACACGTTGGACATGAACAATCAGGGTGTCTGCACGCGTTTGAGCGACGGCCAGCTGACCCTGCGTGCAAGGCCGGACGGCGAGCTCGAACTGCAGACCGTTGACGGCGGCGGGAAGGGGCGGGAAAGCGCGCTGCTGGAACGCGCGCCCGCCAACCCGTAATCCGTCGCGCAGACGCGCCGGCCGTCGTTTCCGTCCAGGAGTCGTGCGATGAACCTCGTCTGGATCAAGACGCTGGCCGGCGCCGCGTGGCGCCGGCTCACCGCGGCCCGTCGTGCCGGACCGCGGCTGCCGCCGCCGGGCATCCTGCCGCAACTGCGCGCCGAGTGCGAAGCGATGGCGCGCTATGCGCTGGAGCACGGCATGGCCGTGCCGCCGGAGCTGATCGCCCGCCTGTCGGCGCTGCTGGGCGCCGGCACGCCGGACGCCGATGGCGGCGACATCGAGGTGCACGCGCACGAACTGGCGCTCACCCACCGGCGGTTGGCGCAACTGATCCGCCCGGCCACGCCGCAGGCGGTGTTCCTGCTCGATGCCGAGCGTCGCCGCCCGCACTGGGCGACCCTGCTCGGCCCGCTGCCGCTGGTGCGTGCGCTGACCACCACCTCGCTGCTGTTCCTGTTCGCGGTGGTGGCGACGGCCCTGTCCAGCAAGGTCAGCGCGGACAACGTGCGCCTGGGCTTCCTGGATTCCTCGGGCAGCGTGTTGCTGTGGAATGCGCTGTTCCTGCTGTTCTGCGCCGGCCTGGGCGCCTCGTTCTCCTCGCTGTTCCAGGTGCACCGCTACGTCGCCGACGCCAGCTACGACCCCAAGTACGACGCCTCCTACGGCGCGCGCATGATCCTGGGCCTGATCGCCGGGCTGATCCTGGTCGAAGTGTTGCCGCCGGATCTGTTCGAAAGCGGCAGCATGCGCAGTTTCGGCAAGCCGACCCTGGCGATGCTGGGCGGCTTCTCCGCGACCGCGGTGTACCGCCTGCTGCAGCGTCTGGTCGATCTGATGGAGACGCTGGTGCGCGGCGATACCTCGGCGCAGGCGCAGGCGTCGCTGGAAGTGCAGCGCGCCAGCAACGACACCGAGCGCATGCGCTGGCAGGGGGAGTTGGCCGCGCAGTTGATGGCCCTGCAGCAGTCGATCGAGGCCGGCACACCGCCGGCGGCGATCCAGCAGCGGCTCGCCGAGTTCGCCCGCGGGATGCTGCAGGTGGAAGCCGCGCGTCTGCCGCCGCCGCCATCGCCATCGCCGGCAGCGGAATGAACCCGCCGGCGCGGCACCGGCGTATCGCCCGTGTTCCCATCATCGTTCGTCGGCGCAGGATTTCGTTCTGCGTCACAGCGCGTGCGCGGTAGCACGGGATTCTGTCTACGAACCGAGACGAATGCGGCAATCCGCACAAGTTCAGTCGTCGTCGCCATCCATATCAGCCTGAAGCCGATGGCCGCCATGACGCAGCGTGACAAGCTGAGAATGTAATGCAAGCGCAGGTTCAGCGCTGTCGCATCGATTGAAAAAGGGGCGCGTCGCGCTGCAGGGGGACGCGGGTTGCCGCGCGGTCGCGCGTTGGGAGTTCCATTGCCAACACAGGTAGAGAATGAACACACGTATCGTGATTGCCGCCGAACGCAGCATTGTGCTGGAGGGCATGGTGGCCCTGCTCAACAACACACCGGACATCGACGTGGTCGGCCACGCGGTCGACGGACTGGAGTGCGTGCAACTGGTGACCCGACGGCAGCCGGATATCGTGCTGATGGACGTGATGCTGCCGGGCCTCAACGGCATCGAGGCCACCCGCCGGCTGCTGCAGCGCAGCCCGCGCAGCAAGGCGATCTGCATCGCCGCCTCCGATGCCGCGGCCAACGTGCGCGCCGCCATCGACGCCGGCGCCAAGGGCTACCTGGCGCGCAACAGCACCTTCCACGAATTGCTGCGTGCGATCCAGCAGGTCGGCAACGACCAGCTGTACATCAGCCCGCAACTGTCGCAGTCGCTGGTCAGCGAGTACCGCTGTCCGCCCGGCGATGCCGTCTCCGCCTACACGCTGCTGACCTCGCGCGAACGCGAGATCGTGCAGTTGCTGTCGGAGGGCCTGTCGACCAAGGAAATCGCCGCGCGCCTGCACATCAGCGTCAAGACCATCGGCACCCACCGCGAGCACATCATGCTCAAGCTGGGCATGCAGAGCATCGCGCAATTGACGCGCTATGCGATCCGCGAAGGTCTGTCGCCGCTGGAGGGAGGCAGGGCCAGTGCGCGCCATGCCGGGCACGACCGGCAGGGACCGGCCAGCCGGTGTGGGTGAGGCGGCGCGCGCCGCCGCGCGTCCCGTGGCGGTGCGCACAACTGCATGGTCGGCTGCGCTGCGTGGCGGCGTGGTTCAGTCCGGACGTCGCGCGTGCATCAGCGCCGCGACGGCCTGCGCGCCGGTGTCGGCCTGGCCCTGCAGCGCCTCGCGTACCGCGGCCTGGTTCGCCGGCGGATGGTTCTGGCTGAGCTTGAACTTCAATTCGACCCGCTCGACCTCCAGGCGGAAGCCGACGATGCCGCGCAACTGGCGCCGGTGCGCGTCGTTGTCCGGCTCGTAGCGCCAGTCGCTGCCCAGCGCGCGTTCGTGGCGTTCGCTCAGCCGCGCCACCACGTCGGCCAGCAACGCTTCGTCGTCGCTGGGCTGCAGCTGCCCGTGCAGGTGCGCGGTGGCGTAGTTCCAGGTCGGCACCCGCGCCATCGCTTCCTTGTCCGGATACCAGCCCGGGGAGACGTAGGCATGCGGGCCGTGCACGATCAGCAAGGCCGGCCCGGCGTGCCGCGCCTGCGGGTTGGCCCGCGACCAATGGCCTTCGACCAGGATGCGTTCGCCGTCGCGCCGGTACAGCACCGGCAACGGCGTGGCGCAGGGCAGGCCGTCGGCGACGGTGACCAGGGTGGCGAACGGGTGGTCCGCGATCAGCGCATCGAGCGCGCCCAGGTCGTGTTCGGCGAAGGCGGGTGCAACGTGCATCCCCGGATCAGGCGCGCGCGCCCAGGGTCTGGGTCATGCGCCCGCGCAGGCCGGCGTCGTCGTCGGCCTGCGGCGGCGCCACCTCGCCCAGCGAGAAGCCGCGCGCCCGCGCATCGTCCTCGTCCAGGCCATCGAAGGCGACGAACTCGGCATCGAACAGCGCCGCGCGGGCGGTGTCCTCGCTGTCGTAGCTGAGGGTGTTGCCGTCGCTGTCCAGCACCTCGGCGGTGCCGGCGTCGCGCACGCGCAGGCGTGCCCACACCAGCAGGCGGCCGAGGCTGGCCAGGTACCACTGATCGTGGGCGGGAGAATCTGAGGTCATGGAATCACCAGGGAAAGCAGCCAGAGCAGGGCGGCCATGCCCAGGCCGAAGAAGATGGTCATCAGCGACAGCCAGGCCGGCGTGGCCAGCCCGGACAATCCGCGGTCGCCGAGCGGACGGTAGCGCCGCGCCAGCAGCCAGCCGAGCGCGACCGGCTTGAGGAAGGCGCCCGGCCCGAACGCCGCCACCAGCGGCGGATGGCGGTCGCGGATGTGCACCAGGGTCAGCGGCCAGAAGATCAGGAACGCGCTGGCCCCGGCGATCGCCACGCCGACGAAGCACAGCGCGAAGAACAGGATCATGGCGCGCGCTCCCCGTGCCGGCTCAGAACTCGGCGCTGCCCGGCGCGCGCGGGTAGGGGATGGCGTCGCGGATGTTGCTCAGCCCGCACACGTACACCACCAGGCGCTCGAAGCCCAGGCCGAAGCCGGCATGCGGCACTGTGCCGTAGCGGCGGAAGTCGCGGTACCAGCCGTAGTGCTGCGGATCCAGGCCGAACTGCAGCATGCGCGCGTCGAGCACGTCCAGGCGCTCCTCGCGCTGGCTGCCGCCGATGATCTCGCCGATGCCCGGCGCCAGCACGTCCATCGCCGCGACGGTCTTGCCGTCGTCGTTCAGGCGCATGTAGAAGGCCTTGATGTGCTCGGGATAGTTGGTCACCACCACCGGGCGACCGACGTGCTGCTCGGTCAGCCAGCGCTCGTGCTCGGTCTGCAGGTCCAGGCCCCATTCCACCGGGAACTCGAACTTCTGTCCGGACTTCTGCAGCAGGCCGATCGCATCGCCGTACTCGATGCGCTCGAACGGCGAGTTGATGAAGGTCTCCAGCTTGCTGATCGCGGTCTTGTCCACGCGCTCGGCGATGAACGCCAGGTCGTCGGCGCGCTCGTCCAGCACCGCGCGGAACAGATACTTGAGGAAGTCCTCGGCCACGCGCGCGTCCTCGGCCAGGTCGGCGAAGGCGATCTCCGGCTCGATCATCCAGAACTCGGCCAGGTGGCGGGTGGTGTGGCTGTTCTCGGCGCGGAAGGTCGGGCCGAAGGTGTAGACCTTGCTCAGCGCCAGGCAGTAGGCCTCGACGTTGAGCTGGCCGGACACGGTCAGGAAGGTCTCCTTGCCGAAGAAGTCGCGGCCGAAGTCGACCTGGCCCTGCGCGTCGCGCGGCAGGTTGGCCATGTCCAGGGTGGAGACGCGGAACATCTGCCCGGCGCCTTCGGCGTCGGAGGTGGTGATGATCGGCGTGCTGATCCAGTTGTAGCCGTTCTGGTGGAAATAGCGGTGCACCGCCTGCGCCAGGCAGTTGCGGATGCGCGTCACCGCGCCGAACAGGTTGGTGCGCGGGCGCAGGTGCGCGACCTCGCGCAGGAACTCCGGCGACATCGGCTTGGGCTGGATCGGGTAGGTCAGCGGGTCCTCGACCCAGCCCACCACCTCGACCGCGCTGGCCTGGATCTCGTACGACTGGCCCTTGCCCTGCGACTTGACCAGCACGCCCTTGGCGATCAGCGAGCAACTGCCGGTGAGCCGCTTGACCTCGTCGAAGTTGGGCAGGGCATCGGTCGCCACCACCTGGATCGGGGCGAAGCAGGAGCCGTCGGACACGTTGATGAAAGCCAGTCCGGCAGATCCGCGCAGCGTGCGCACCCATCCCCGCACCGTGACTTCGCCGCCTTCCGGGATCTTCCCGGCCAGCGCATGTGCAACGCTCACCACCGTCATGACTTGAATCCTCGCCGCAGCGACTCGATATGGAAGGGGCAAGTGTACTGGCTGGAGCGCAGCGCTTGCGAGGCGTGGCGGCGATTGGCCGCCAACCTTCCTATAATGTCCGCTCGCAGTCGCCGGAGTCGTTCGTCATGGCCATCCGTCTCACCCCCGTCGCCCATGCCCGCGTGCAGCGCTTCGTCGCGCAGACGCCTGGCGCGCTGGGCTTGCGTTTTGGCGTGGAGCGCACCGGCTGTTCGGGGTGGGGCCACGTCACCGACCTGGCGCGCGAGGCGCGTGCGGACGACGCGGTGTTCGAGCAGGATGGCGTGCGCATCTATGTCGATGCCACCAGCCTGCCGCTGGTGGACGGCACCGAGATCGACTTCGCCAAGCAGGGCCTGGGCGAGACCTTCGTGTTCCGCAATCCGAATGCCACCGCCGAGTGCGGTTGCGGCGAGAGCTTCACCACCGACGCCGCGCACGCCGGCGCGGCCTGAGCGTCGCCGCTGCGGCGGCGCGGCCTCCTTGTGGGATGAGCTCGAAGGCCGGGACCCGGGACCCGGGACCCGGAAGAGCGGCCCGGATGCGCTGCCTGGTGCAGGCTGGTTGAGGCATGTCGCCACGAAAGGCTGGTCGGCCTCGCTTTTCCGGGTCCCGGGCCCCGGGTCCCGGCTTCATCGAGTCAGGACATCACCCGGCCGCCCGCCACGGCACCTTGTCCACAGCGGCACTTCTACGCCATAATGTGCGGCTTCCTGCCTTCCCGGCAGGAGTCCTTGCCCCACCGCCGTCGCACCGCGGGGGGCTGTCCGGCCGCAAGGCCACATCCGAAAGGTACACACCATGAGTCGTCATTACGAAATCGTGTTCCTGGTCCACCCGGATCAGAGTGAGCAGGTCCCGGCCATGATCGAGCGCTACAAGTCGCTGGTCGAGAACGGCAAGGGCACCATCCACCGTCTGGAAGACTGGGGCCGCCGCCAGCTGGCGTACCCGATCCAGAACCTGGTGAAGGCCCACTACGTCATGCTGAACATCGAAGTGGACCAGGCCGTGCTGAGCGAGCTGGTCGAGAGCTTCCGCTTCAACGACGCCGTGCTGCGCCACCTGGTGATCAAGCGCGACGGCGCCGACACCGAGCAGTCGCTGATCATGAAGAGCAAGGACGAGAAGGCCGACAAGCCCGAGCGCGGTGAGCGCCGTCGTCGCGACGACGAAGAGGGCGATGCGCCCGCCGCCGCCACCGAAACCGACGGCGACGCCGCCGAAGCCGCCTAAGGAGCACGCTCATGTCCAAGTTCTTCCGTCGTCGCAAGTTCTGCAAGTTCACCGCCGAGGGCGTCAAGGAGATCGACTACAAGGATCTCAACACCCTGCGCCAGTACCTCACCGAGAACGGCAAGATCGTGCCGAGCCGCGTGACCGGCACCAAGTCCAAGTACCAGCGTCAGCTGGCCACGGCGGTCAAGCGCGCGCGTTTCCTGGCGCTGATCCCGTACACGGACAACCACGACGTTTAATTCCGGGTTTCCCGGAGCGATACGGCCCGCACCCTCCGGTGCGGGCATTCAAGCGAAGTCTGGCGATTAGAAAAGTGCGGTGCCGTCGGGCGCAATCCCGACTCCCCAATCCCCAATCCCGGCTTCTCCTATTCGGACAGCACCCGTTGCGCCGGCCGCGTGCCGACGCTAACGAATAACGGAGCAAGACCATGCAACTGATTCTTCTGCAGAAAGTGACCAACCTGGGCGGCCTCGGCGACAAGGTCGACGTCAAGCCGGGCTACGGCCGCAACTACCTGGTGCCGCAGGGCAAGGCCGTGCCGGCCACCGCCGCCAACATCGCCGAGTTCGAAGCCAAGCGCGCCGAGTACGAAGCCAAGGCCAAGTCGATCCACGACGACGCCGAAGCCCGCGCTGCCAAGCTGGAAGGCGCCAGCGTGACCGTCAAGGCCAACGCCTCCACCGAAGGCAAGCTGTACGGTTCGGTCGGCCCGCGCGACATCGCCGAGGCCTTCACCGCCGCCGGCATGCCGCTGGAGAAGGGCGAAGTGGTGCTGGGCGAAGGCGCGTTCCGCAACATCGGCGAGTACGAGGTGCTGGTGCGCCTGCACGCCGACGTGGAAACCACGGTCAAGGTCGTGGTCGAAGCCGACGCCTGATCCTTGCGTCATCGCTGTACCGACACGGGCACCGCAAGGTGCCCGTGTCGTTTTTGCCGACCGGCGCCGCCCTCGGCGGGCCATGCGGCCCTAGCCGGGCGCGGCCGGCGCAAGACCCGCCGGCTGCGAGTGCGACCGCCGTCGCATCACCGCCGCCCGGCGCAGGCCGCCCCAGCCTCGCGCGGGGGCCGCTATACTCAGCGACTCGTGTCCGATGTCGGCCCGGCGGTGTAGCCGCATCAATGGGTTGGAAGCAGGACCTCACCTGGATCTTCATTAGCGGCAGCGCAGCTCGGAATGCCGGCGGCGTCTGCCATGGATTGCCTGCACCATGCGCCTGTCGACCATCAAGCTGTCCGGCTTCAAGTCCTTCGTCGATCCGACCACGCTGCACTTGCCGACCAACATGACCGGCATCGTCGGTCCGAACGGCTGCGGCAAGTCGAACATCATCGACGCGGTGCGCTGGGTGATGGGCGAAAGTTCGGCCAACCGGCTGCGCGGCGATTCGCTGACGGACGTGATCTTCTCCGGCTCGTCGGCGCGCAAGCCCGTGTCGCAGGCCACGGTGGAACTGATCTTCGACAACACCGACCACACCATCGCCGGCGAGTACGCCTCGTTCAACGAGATCTCGGTCAAGCGCCAGGTCAGCCGCGACGGCAGCAGCAGCTACTACCTCAACGGCACCAAGTGCCGGCGCCGCGACATCACCGATCTGTTCCTGGGCACCGGCCTGGGCCCGCGCAGCTACTCGATCATCGAGCAGGGCATGATCAGCCAGATCATCGAGGCACGCCCGGAAGACCTGCGCGTGTACCTGGAGGAGGCCGCCGGCATCTCCAAGTACAAGGAGCGGCGCAAGGAGACCGAGACCCGCATCCGCCACACCCGCGAGAACCTGGAGCGCCTGGGCGATTTGCGCGAGGAGATCGGCAAGCAGCTCGAGCACCTCAAGCGGCAGGCGCGCCAGGCCGAGCAGTACCAGGCGCTGCAGGAAGAGCGGCGGATCAAGGATGCGCAGTGGAAGGCGCTGGAGTACCGCGGCCTGGACGGGCGCCTGCAGGGCCTGCGCGAGGCGCTGGGCCAGGAAGAGACCCGCCTGCAGCAGCTGATCGCCGAGCAGCGCGATGCCGAGGCGCGCATCGAGACCGGCCGCGTGCGTCGCGAGGAGGCTGCCGAGGCGCTCAGCGCCGCGCAGGCCGAGGTCTACAAGGTCGGCAGCACCCTGGCCCGGATCGAGCAGCAGATCCAGCACCAGCGCGACCTGTCGCAGCGCCTGCACAAGGCGCGCGACGAGACGCAGACGGCGCTGGCCGAACTCGGCCAGCACATCGGCACCGACGAGGCCAAGCTGGCCCTGTTGCGCGAATCGGTCGACGTGGCCGGCCCGCAGCTGGAGCAGCTGCAGGAAGACAACGAATACAAGCAGGAAGCGCTGCGCGAGGCCGAGGCGCGCCTGGCCGACTGGCAGCAGCGCTGGGAATCGCATCAGCGCAACACCGCCGAAGCCTCGCGTGCCGGCGAAGTGGAGCGCACCCGCGTCGATTACCTGGACCGGCAGTCGCTGGAGGCCGAGCGCCGCCGCGAGGCGTTGCTGGCCGAGCGCGCCGGGCTGGACCTGGACGCGCTGGCCGAGGCGTTCGCGCAACTGGAATTGCAGCACGAGACCCAGCGCGCCGCGCTGGACGGCCTGACCGAGCAGGTCGAGGCGCGCAAGCAGGCGGTCGCGGCGCTGCAGGACCAGCAGCGCACCGCGCAGGCCGAACTGGCCGACGTGCGCAAGCAGGCGCAGGCCGCGCGCGGCCGGCTGTCGTCGTTGGAAACCCTGCAGCAGGCCGCACTCGGCCAGGAGCAGGGCGCGGCGGTGGCCTGGCTGCAGGCGCGCGGGCTGGATTCGGCGGCGCGCGTCGGCGAACGGCTCAGCGTCGAGAGCGGCTGGGAGAACGCCGTCGAAGGCGCGCTCGGGCAGTTGATCGAAGGCGTGCTGGTGGAGGCGCCGGAACAACTGGTCGACGCGCTGGGCGAACTCGGCGAAGGCCGCATCGCCCTGGTCAGCGGCGAGGAGGCGGCCGAGACCTTCGCGCCGACTTCGCTGGCGGCCAAGGTGCAGGGGCCGATCGCGATTCGCCGGCTGCTGGCGCGGCTGCACGCGGCCGAGGATTTGAGCGCAGCGCGGGCGCTGCTGCCGCAGCTGGGCGAGGGCGATTCCATCGTCACCCGCGATGGCGCACGCCTGGGCCAGGGCTGGCTGCGCGTGGCGCGGTCCGGCGCGGCCAAGCAGGGCGCACTGCTGCGCGAGCGCGAGATCCAGAGCCTGCGCGGCCAGATCGAGACGCTGCAGGAGCGCGAGGCCGACCTGGAACACCGCCTCGGCGAGATGCGCGCCCAGTTGCTGGCTGGCGAGCAGCAGCGCGAGGACGCGCAGCGCCAGCTGTACCAGGCGCACCGCAGCGCCTCCGAACTGGCCGGACAGTTGCAGAGCCAGCAAGGCAAGGTCGACGCCGCGCGCACCCGCATCGAACGCATCGAGCTGGAGGTCGCGCAGCTGCTGGAAACCCTGGACAGCAGCCGCGAGCAGGCGCGCGAGGCGCGTTCCAAGCTCGAAGACGCGGTCACCAGCATGGGCGACCTGGAATCGGTGCGGCACGCGCTGGAAAGCGAGCGCCGCCAGCTCACCGAGGCGCGCGACCTGGCCCGCGACGCCGCGCGGCGGGTGCGCGAAGCCTCGCACGCGCTGGCCCTGACCCTGGAGTCGCAGCGCACCCAGATCGCCTCGCTGAGCCAGGCGCTGGAGCGCATGGGCAACCAGCGCGGGCAACTGGACGCGCGCCTGGGCGAACTCAGCGCGCAGCTGAATGAGGGCGACTCGCCGGTGCTGGCGCTGGAGGCCGAACACCAGGCTGCGCTCAGCGAGCGCGTGCGCACCGACCGCGCGCTCGGCGAGGCGCGCGCGCTGCTGGATGGCATCGACAACGAACTGCGCGCGCTGGAGCAGACCCGCCAGCAGCGCGACGAACAGGCGCTGGCGCAGCGCGAACGCATCGCCCAGCGCCGGCTCGATCAGCAGGCGCTGGTGCTCAGCGCCGAGCAGCTGTCGGCGGCGGTGGTCAAGGCCGGCTTCGTGCTCGAGGACGTGATCAACGGCCTGCCCGAACACGCCGACCCCGCCGAGTGGGAGCAGGCGGTGCAGCAGATCGATGGACGCATGCGCCGGCTGGAACCGGTCAACCTGGCGGCGATCAGCGAGTACGGCGAGGCCGCGCAGCGCGCCGAGTACCTGGAAGCGCAGGACGTCGACCTGAACACCGCGCTGGAGACCCTGGAAGACGCCATCCGCAAGATCGACCGCGAGACCCGCGGCCGCTTCAAGGACACCTTCGACCGGGTCAACTCCGGCGTGCAGGCGCTGTATCCGCGCCTGTTCGGCGGCGGCCATGCCTACCTGGAGCTGACCGGCGAGGACCTGCTGGACACCGGCGTGGCGATCATGGCGCGGCCCCCGGGCAAGCGTGTGTCCAGCATCTCGCTGCTGTCCGGCGGCGAGAAGGCGATGACTGCGGTTGCCCTGGTGTTCGCGATCTTCCAGCTCAACCCGGCGCCGTTCTGCCTGCTCGACGAGGTGGACGCGCCGCTGGACGAGGCCAACGTCGGCCGCCTGGCGGCGATGGTCAAGGAAATGAGCGAGAAAGTGCAGTTCCTGTTCGTCAGCCACAACAAGGCGACGATGGAGGCGGCGCATCAGCTCAGCGGCGTCACCATGCGCGAGCCCGGCGTCAGCCGCCTGGTCAGCGTGGACCTCGAGGAGGCCGCGCGTTTGGCGGGCGCGGCCTGACGTGACATGCTAAAGGACGTGATGCGCGTCGAGGCTTGGTTCCCGCGTTGGCGGACCCGATGCGCACCCGCCAGTTATTTTCCCCCTGTGTACCCTTGCCGGAGTAACCCCTGAATGTCCGACATGGCAATGCTACGCATCGGCATCCTCGCCGCCGGCTTGCTGTTGATTGCGGCGATCTTCCTGTTCGGCCGCCCGAAGAAACCGAGCCAGGGCCGGCGGGTGGAGCCGGCCGATCCGGCCGCGCCGCGCCGTGAACCCTCGCTGGGCGACGCCGCCCCGGCCGCCGGCGACGACGCGCTGGTCGCGCCCGGCGCGGACGGCGAAGCGCACCAGCCCGACCTGGGCCTGCCAGCGGCGGAGGCGCCCGGCGCCGACCTCGGCAAGCGGCCGAGCCAGGATTTCGACAAGATCGTCTCGCTGTACGTCGCCGCCCGCGCCGGGCAGGTGCTGCGCGGCGAGGACATCGTGGTGGCCGCGGAGAAGACCGGCCTGACCTTCGGCCACATGAACGTGTTCCACCGCCTGGTGGAAGGGCATCCCGAGCGCGGCCCGATCTTCAGCATGGCCAGCATCATGAAGCCGGGCAGCTTCGACATGGCGCACATCCGCGAGATGGAGACCCCGGCGATCGCCTTCTTCCTGACCCTGCCGGCGCCGCTGACCGCGCTCGACGCCTGGGAGAAGATGCTGCCGACCGTGCAGCGCATGGGCGAACTGCTCGACGGCGTGGTCCTGGACGACAGCCGCAACGCCCTCGGACGCCAGCGCATCGCCCACATCCGCGACGACCTGCGCGCCTACGACCGCCAGCATCAGGCACCGCCGTTGACGAAGGCGCCGCGCTGGTGAGCGCCGCGCCGACGGCGCGGCGCCGGGATTAGGGATTAGGGAGTCGGGATTCGTAAAAGCGATTCCCTGGCGCTGATTCCCGGCGCGCTTTTCCCTTCTCCCTTCGGGAGAAGGTGCCCCGAAGGGGCGGATGAGGGTACGACCGCCGCCGACGCCAGAAGCCTGACTTTGGCTCTCGCGAATCCCCAATTCTCATCTCCGAATTCCTGCTCCCCACTCCTGGCGCGCTGGCGCCAGAACTAGCGAATCGCGTTCATGGGGAACGAGAAGGCCGGGGCAAAACCAGCCCCGCCTCAGCCACGCCGCAGCCCCGCTTTTACGAATCCCCAATCCCAACTCCCCAATCCCAGGCGCGCTACTTGCGCGCCTTAACAAACGCCTCCCGAAACCGCAGCATCTCCGCTTCGCTGCCGACGGTGACGCGCACCAGCTTCGGCCAGATCGGCCAGCTGCGGCCGAGGATCACGCCTTGCTTTGCCATCGCCGCGGCGAAGGCGGCGCCGTCGCGCTTGACGTCGACCATGAAGCAGTTGGCCTGCGACGGCAGGCACTTGTAGCCCTTGCTCTGCAGCCAGGCGATGGTGGCGTCGCGGATGCGCGCGTTCTCGGCGCGGCGGGTCGGCACCAGTTGCAGGTCCTGCAGGCTGGCGATGCCGGCGGCCAGCGCAGGCACCGACACCGGATTCTGGCCGAACGCGGCCAGCCTGGTCTGCAGCCCCGGCGCGGCCACCGCCAAGCCCAGGCGCAGCCCGGCCATGCCATACAGCTTGGAGAAGGTGCGCAGCACCAGCAGGTCCTGGCGCTGGCCGATCAGGTCGATCACCGACGGCTCGTCGCTGTAGTGCAGGTAGGCCTCGTCGACCAGCAACACGCTGGACGCAGGCTTGTTGGCCAGCAGCCATTCGATGTCGGCGCGCTTGGTCACCGACCCGGTCGGGTTGTTGGGATTGCACAGATAGATCAGTCCGGCGTTCGGATCGGCGCTGGCCATGGCCTTGACGTCGTGCGCGCCGTCGGCGCGCAGCGGTACCCGCCGCACCGGCGCGCCATGCGCGGCAGCCACATCGGCCACCGCCTCGAAGGTCGGATCGGCCACCACCACGCCGGCGCGCGGCGTGGTGAAGGCGCGCGCGGCGCGGGCGAGCGGCTCGCTGGAACCGGGATACACCGCCACGTGGTCGGCCGGCAGGCGCTGCTGGCCGACGAAAGCGGCGATCAGCTCGTCCGACAGCTCGAACAGATAGCGCCCGCTGCGCGGCAGGATCGCCTGTGCCGCCGCCAGCGCCGCGGGCGAGGGGCCCAGCGGGCATTCGTTGAAATTCAGGTACACCGGGCCGGTTGCTGGCACTACGCCAGGTGTTGCCGCAGCAGTGTCGGCGGCCTTGCGCCGCGCCGCCTCGGCGACGGGCGCCAGGCCCACGGCGCCCAGCGCCAAACCGGAGGTAGCCAGGGACAGGAAGGAACGGCGCGAGACCGGTAGCGACACGTGGCTCTCCAGAGCGGGTGGGG
This sequence comes from Xanthomonas sp. LMG 12459, assembly GCF_009192905.1. Classification (NCBI taxonomy): domain Bacteria; kingdom Pseudomonadati; phylum Pseudomonadota; class Gammaproteobacteria; order Lysobacterales; family Lysobacteraceae; genus Xanthomonas; species Xanthomonas sp. LMG 12459. The sequence goes on along the minus strand of NZ_NSGT01000092.1, from coordinate 28 downwards.
GAGGTCACGTTAACGAGGTGTTAAGGGC
>NZ_NSGT01000091.1:0-34597 GCF_009192905.1 Xanthomonas sp. LMG 12459 | reverse complement strand
GGGTCCGGCGGAGGCAGCGGCGCCACTCATGCCACCAAGGCGCGGCGGCGCAGCAGTCACGGCCGGACCGTCACCAATGCCGACTGCCGGGCCGCAGCAGGTGGTGCCGCCGTCCGGCCGCGGTCACTCGGCCGGGGTCACAACGCCGCGACAGAGATCGTCTGCTGCAGCACGTGCTGGGCGCCCGGGGCCAGTTCGATCACCTCGGGTCCGGCGTTGGCCGCTTCCAGGCACACGAACTGGCGCCAGTGCGGGCCGACGTCGGCCATCTTCTGTGCGCCGGCCTCGCCCGGGTTCCAGGCCACCAGCGTGCGGCTGCCGGTGGTGGCGATCTCGATGCGGCGCTGCAGGCCCGGGTCCAGCAGGGTGTAGCGGCCGCCGGCGCCGGTGTAGATGCGGTCGCTGCGGCCGGGGTCGCGCGGATCCTGCAGGCTCCAGTCGCCGTGCTGGCGATGCGGTGTGGCGTAGTTCTCGAACTTGTCCAGGTAGTCCAGGCCGTCCAGGCCCTGCACCCGCACCTGGGTGGCGTCGGCGACACGGAAGTAGTTGTGCAGGGCCTGGGTGAAGCGGGCGGGCGCGGTGCCGACGTTGTCGGTGACCAGGCGCTGCTCCAGGGTGGCGCCGATGCGCAACTGCATGCGCAGGCGCAGCGGCAGGTCGTCGAAGTCGGGCGGCGCCAGGGTCAGGACCAGCGTGCCGTCGGCCTCGCGCCGCGCGTCCTTCAGTTGCCAGGGTACGGTGCGCACGAAGCCGTGCGCGGGCACGGCGTCGCTCTGGCCCTGGCGGCCGAAGTACGGCCAGCACACCGGGGTGCCGCCGCGGATCGGGGTCGGCGTGGGCTGCGCGTCCGGCGACAGCCACAGCGCGTCGGTGCCGCCCTTGGGCACGAACGACAGCACCTGGCCGCCGAACAGGCTGATCGCGGCGGTGGACTGCGGGGTCTCCACCAGCAGCGAGTGATAGCCGTGGAAATCGCCTGTGCTCAGGCCGGGGACGTCGGACATGGGGTGGATGCTCCGTGGCGCGGGGGAGTGGGCGAAGGCTGGGTAAGCGGCCGGCAGCCGGAATGCGGTGGGCGGGGTGCCGCCGAACTGCGTCTTTGTAGGTGTAGGTGTAGGTGTAGGTGCCGGTGCGGGTGCGGGCGCTGGCGCTGGCGACGATGCCGGTGCAGGCGATTGCGGCGGCGTGGCCGGTGTCGGCGCGGGTGTCGCAGGCGCGCTGCCGGCCTCGCGGCGCAGCGCATCGAGGATGCGTTGCCCGGCGCGACCGTCGGCCGGCTGCAGGCCCAGGCGTTGCTGCTCGGCCTGGATCGCACGGCGGGTGGCGGTGCCGATGGTGCCGTCGGCCTGGCCGATGGCGTGGCCGCGCGCCAGCAGCAGGGTCTGCAATTCGCGCCGCTCGGGGCGGCCCAGGCCCGGATCGTCGGTCGGCCAGGCCGCGACCAGCCCGGGCTTGCCGCGCAGCCGGTCGGACAGCAGCGCGATCGCCAGCGCATAGCTTTCGGCGGCGTTGTAGGCGTAGATCGCGTCGTAGTTGCGGAACACCAGGAACGCCGGGCCGTGCACGCCGGCCGGGATCAGCACCGCTGCTGGGGTCTGCGCGGCCAGTGCAGGCAGCGCGCTGCCGTCGGCGGCGATGAGGCCGCGCGCGCGCCAGTCCGACAACGGCCGGCGCTGGGTGCGCCCGGCCAGCGCCGGGTCGAAGCCCGCCGGCAGCTTCACCTCCAGCCCCCACGGCTGGCCGCTCTGCCAGCCGGCGAGCTTGAGATAGTTGGCGGTGGAGGCCAGCGCATCGGGAATGCTGGCGACCAGGTCGCGGCGGCCGTCGCCATCACCGTCCACGGCGACGCGGGCGTAGGTGCTGGGCATGAACTGGGTATGGCCGAAGGCGCCGGCCCAGGACCCGGTCAGGCCCTCGGGGCGCAGGTCGCCGGCCTGCAGCAGCTTCAGCAGCGCGAACAGCTCGCTGCGGAAGAACGGCTGGCGGCGGCCTTCGCAGGACAGGGTCAGCAGCGACACCAGCAGCGGGCGCTTGCCGGAGATGCGGCCGTAGTCGCTCTCCACGCCCCACACCGCGACCACCGTCTCCGGGTCGACACCGTACTGCTGCGCCACCTGCGCGAGCAGGTCGCGATGCGCGGCGAGCATGGCGCGACCATCGTCGATGCGCTGGCTGTCGACCAGGCCGGCCAGGTAGTCCCAGATCGGCGTGGTGAACTCGGGCTGGGCGTCGAGCAGCGGCAGCACGCTCGGGTCCGGCTGCAGACCGGCGGTGAAGCGATCGAACGACGCCTCGGCGACACCCGCCTTGGCCGCGGCCGGGCGCAGGCCGGCCACGCAGCTGGCGAAGGCCGGATCGGGCGTGGACGGCGCCGCCGCGGGCGGGGTCTGCGCGAGCGCGCACGGGGCCGCCAGCAGCAGGATCCAGGCCAAACGCATCATCGCAACATCCTCGCCGACGGCAGGGCCGACATCATAAACAACCGCCGCGTGTGCGCTCCGCTCACGCGACGCGGGCGGCAGGCACGCGACCGGCAGCGCGTTCCGAGCGTGGCCTGGTTGGCGGATCGCGCGGCACGATGCCGCGGCCGCGACACGCATGGCGTTCGGGCCGCTGCGGCATTCCGTTCGAAGCGCAAGAGGGCCAACGCTTGCCCCGCCAACGAACGGCGGCGCGACGCGCGACGCTCAGTCCAGCGCGTCGAGGTAGTACCAGCGCCCATCCTCGCGCACGAAGCGGCTGTGCTCGGTCATGCGCACGGCGCTGCCGCCGCCGATGCGATAGCGCGCCAGGAAGGCGACCTCGGCGCTGTCGGCGCCGGTCTGCAGCACGCGCTGCACGGTGAGGCCGAGCCACGCCGTGCGCGGATCGATCTCCACCTGCGGCGGGCAGGTCGACGGATGCCAGCTCGCGCGCAGGTAATCGGCGTCCTGGCGCACGTAGGCGCTGTAGCGGGAGCGCATCAAGGATTCGGCATCCGGCGCAGGGGTGCCGGCGTGGTACGGCCCGCAGCACTGCGCGTACTCGCGCGGACGGCCGCAGGGGCAGGGATCGGCAAGGCGCGGGGCGGACGGAGACATGTGCCGATTGTGCCGGCTGCGGCGACACGGCGCACGCTGCGCACGCGTCGCGGCCGGTGGCGGCTATGCTTGCGGCCCCTTGCGCGGAGCGCCGGCGTGCTCGAGTCGATCCCCACCGAACTGCCCTGGCTGCTGTGCATCGCCTTCGTCGCCGGGCTGGTGGACGCGGCGGTGGGCGGCGGCGGCCTGATCCAGTTGCCCGGGCTGTTCGCGACCTTGCCGCAACAGGCGCCCGCCGTGATCCTCGGCACCAACAAGTTCAGTTCCATGGCCGGCACCGGCACCGCCGCCTGGCGCTATGCGCGCCACGTGCGCCTGCCGTGGCGGCCGGTGCTGTATGCGACCGCCGCCGCGTTCGTGTTCGCCTTCCTCGGCGCCACGGCGGTGAGCCTGCTGCCGAAACAGGCGGTGCGCCCGCTGATCCTGGTGCTGCTGATCGCGATGCTGGGCTACACGCTGGTCAAGAAGGACTTCGGCGCGCTGCACCGGCCGCGCCACATCGGCCGCCGCGAACTGGCCATCGCGCTGGCGATCGGCGCGGCGATCGGCTTCTACGACGGCTTCTTCGGCCCGGGCACCGGCAGCTTCCTGATCTTCCTGTTCATCCGCTTCTTCGGCCTGGATTTCCTGCGCGCCTCGGCCGCCTCGAAAGTGGTGAACCTGGCCACCAACCTGGCCGCGCTGTGCTTCTTCGTGCCCAGCGGCAAGATCCTGCTGGCCGCGGCGGTGCCGATGGCCGTGGCCAACGTGGCCGGCGCGGTGACCGGCACCCGGCTGGCGCTGCGCGGCGGCACGCCGCTGATCCGGCAGTTGTTCCTGGTGCTGGTGGTGGTGCTGATCGGCAAGATGGGCTGGGATCTGCTGCACTGAGCGTAGTGCGCGGCACCGTGTGGTTGCCGCGTGCCATCCCTCCCAACGATGGTGCAGCGCGCGGCCGATCGGCACGCGCGACCGCAAGTGCCGCTCAGTGGCCGCGGCGCTTGCCGCTCGCAGGCGGCGTCTTGGCTGCTGCAGCCTTGGCCGGCTTCGCAGGTTTGCTGCCTGTGCCTGCTTTCACCGGCTTCGCCGACGCCGACCGCGCGGCTGGCCGCGTTGCCGCGGACGCAGCTGCCGCAGCCGCGGTGGACGTGCGTGGCGCCTTCGCCGAGCTGGCCTTGGCCGAGGACGGCGCGGCACGCGTGCCGGCGCGTTTGCCCGGCGCCGCTGGCGACGCCTTGCGCAGGGTCGACTTGGCGCCATTGCCGCGGCCATCGCGCGCCTTGGCGGAGGCACGCGCCGGCATGGCAACGGTGTCTGCCACAGTCGCTGCGCCGGGCTCGGCGATGGTGGCCGCTGCGTCCGCGGGCGGCGGCGGCAGATCGGGGCCAACCTGGCCCACCGCCGCCCCGGATTCCACCGCAGGCGTCGCCGCCTCGTTGCGGCTGCGCTCGGGCAGCTTCAGCCGATGCGCCTGCTCGTCGTATTCGATCAGCAGCACGCCGGAGTTGTGGCGGCCGCTGATCTCGACGAAGCAGGCGCCGCCGATGAACGGCTCCAGCGTCATCACCGACTTCAGCGGCGTGGCCACCACCATCTGGAAACCGAAGTTCTCGAAGATGTTCATCGCCAGCGCGGTGAACTCGTTGTCGGCCTTGTCGAAGGCCTCGTCCAGCACCACTGCGGCATAGCGCGGCAGTTCGCCGTCTTCGCCGCCGAGCTGGTAGCGCAGCGCCGCGGCCAGGCAGGTGGTGGCCAGCTTCTGGCGCTGGCCGCCGGACTTGCCGGCGCCGCTGCGATAGATCTCCACCTGCGCGCGGCTGTCGGCATCCAGTTCCACGCCGACGAATTCCACGTGCTGGCGCACATCCAGCACCTGCTCGCGCCAGCGCCGCAGCTCCGGCTCCTGCGCGCCGAGCCGCTGCACCAGCCCGCGCAGCATGGCGAACTGCGCCTCGGCCAGGGCACGATCCTCGGTCTGCTGATGGCCGAGCACGGCGCGCAACTGCTGCTGGAACTCCTGCACCTCGAGCAGGCGCCGGTCGCTGACTTCGATGGTCAGCAGGGTGCCGCGGTTGAACGGCACCTGCTCCAGGCTGGCGTTGACCTCGTCCATGCGCTGCTTGATCGCCTTGTGCGCTTCGGCGGTGTAGCGCTGCAGGGCCAGCAGATTGTTCTTGCTCTGGGTCTGCAGCAGGTCGAAGAAGCGCCCTTCGTGGCGCGGCAGGCCGTCGCTCTCCAGGCGCTGCAGGCGCGCCAGGAAGTCGTCGGCGCTGGCCAGGCTGACGGTGAAGTCGCCGCTGTCCTCCGGCCACTGCTGGCAGTAGCGGCGGAAGCAGTCCAGCACCTGCTGGCTCAGCCGCGCGTCCTGCGCCTGGCTCTGCGCCAGCTGTTCGCCGAGCCCGCGCTCGACGCTGCGCAGATGCGCTTCCAGGTTGTCCAGGCTCAGCGGCGGCAGCGCGGCCAGGCGCGCGTCCAGCCCTGCGACCTGCGCCGGGCCGATCACCGCGGTGGCCACGCGTGCGGCGCAGGTCTCGCGCTGCGCTTCCAGGCGCGCGCGCTCGCGGCTCACCTGCGCGCGCTCCAGGCGCACGTCCTCGTAGGTGCGGCGCGCCTGGTCGCGGCGCGCGCGGACGGTGGCGATCTGCTCGCCCAGCGCGCGCAGCGCGGTGTCGCCCTCGCGCAACTGCAGCAACTGCTCGGCGATGTCGCTCAGGCGCTGCAGCTTGGGCGCCACGTCGATCTCGTCCCACTCGCGCTCGGCCAGGGTGTGCGCGGCCAGTTGCCGGCCCTGGTCCTGTTCGCGCTGCTTGCGCAGGGCGGCGACGTCGGCGTCGCAGGCGGCGATGCGCTGCGCCAGGGTCTGCCCCTCGCGCTCGAAGACCTTGAGCTTGTCGCGGTTGTCGTAGCCGAGCAGCCAGCGCTTGCGGTCGCCGACCGCGTGGCGGTCGTCCTTCTCGTAGCGGTCGCCCGGATGCTTGACCTGGCCCTCGCGGGTGATCGCACGCTCGGCATCGCGCAATTGCGCCACGGTATCGACGCAGGTGTAGTCGAAACGCCGCGCCAGTTCCTGGCGCAGCCACGGCGCATAGGCATGGTCGCGCAGTTCCAGCTTGCGCAGCAGCGACTTGGCATCAGGCTCGCGCTGCTGCAGCGGCGCGTTGTGGCGCACGCGGAAGTACACCAGACGGGTGCCGAGCTGGGTCTTGTTGACCCAGTCGGCGACGCTGGAGTAGTGGCGCTCGTCGACCAGCAGCGACTGCGCGAAGCCATGCAGCACGCGCTCGATCGCGCCGCGCCAGGCGGCCTGGTCGGCGTCCACCTGCACCAGCTCGCCGACGAACGGCAGGGCGGCTTCGGACAGGCCGGTCTCGGCGCACAGCCGCGCGCGCAGCGCCTGCATCGGCGCAGGAATGCTCGAGGGCGCCTTCAGCAGCGCCTCGATCTCGGTGCGGATGACCGCGAAGCGGCGTTCGTCCTCGCGGCGCTCGGCCATGCGCTCGGCGATCGCCTCGTCCAGGCTGCTGGCCTCGCCGGCGACGCCGTCGCGCAGCGCGCGCGCCTGCGCCACCTGCTCGGCAAAGCCGCTGGCGCTGCCGGCCAGGCCCATGCCGAGCTGGCGGCAGGCCTGTTCGACCTGACTGCGGCGGCGCATGCGCTCGTCGCGCTCGCGCTCGACGCGGCCGCGTTCGCGCTCCAGCGCCTCGACCTGTTCGCCGCCCTGCGCGCGCTGCTGGGTCTCCAGCTCGGCCAGGGTCTGTTCGTGGTTGTCCAGCGCTTCGCGGCGCTGCCCTTCCTCGCCGGCCAGGCCGCGGTCCTGGGTGTCCAGTTCCTGCAGGCGTGCATCGAGCAGGGCCAGGCGGCGCTGCTCGCGGTAGCCGTCGATGCCCAGCTGCAGTTCGCGCAGCTCGCCGACGCTGTGGCGCAGCGCCAGCAGTTCGGCGTGGTAGTCGCGCGCCGGGGTCAGGGTTTCCACCTGGCGCCGCGCGGTCACCACCGCGTGGTGGGCGCCGTCGAGTTCGGCGAAGTCCTCGACCAGGCGGTCGGCGGCCTCGAAGGTGCGCGGCTCGTCGAGCATGAAGCTGCGCAGGAAGGCGTTGAGATCGCCCAAGTTCTTCGCCGACTGGGTCTTGTGCAGCAGCCGCAGCGCCATCTCGTTGCCGATGCCGAGCAGGTGGCGGAAACGCTCGGCGTAGCCGGCGAAGCTGTCAAAGTGGTGCACGTCCTCGCCCAGGCGCAGCTTGAGCCGGCGCAGGTCCAGGTCGAAGCCGTCCAGTTCGGCGGCCACGTCGAAGCCGCGCGGCACCACCATGTAGTGCTTGCGCACGTCGGCCGCGGCGGTGCCGCTGCCGGCGATCCAGAACAGCCGCACCAGGCTCACCGCCTGACCCTGCGCGTTGCGGTACTCCAGCGCCAGCGCAGACCAGGTCGCGCCCTTGCGCAGGTACTGGGTGGCGATCTCGCCGGAGGCGCTGTCCTGCTGGTCGGCCCAGGCGCCGCGCACGTAGGACACCAGGCTGCGGTCGCGACCGCTGCGCTCGGCCTCGCGCGCGGCGGCGTTGAAATCGACGATGCTCGGCGGGGTCAGCAGCGCCGACATCGCATCGAGCAGGGTCGACTTGCCCGAACCGGAGCGACCGACGAACAGGAAGCCCTTCTCGGCGATCGGCACGTCGGTCAGGCCGTTGAAGGTGCCCCAGTTGTGCACCTGCAGGCGGCGCATGCGGTACTGCTGCGCGCGCTGCTCGGCCAGGGTCTCGGCGAACAGGGACGGGGCGACGGGGACGGTGGACGATTCGGACAGGGACGTCATCGGGAACTCATCGGAAAACGGGGACGGCCGCCACGGCGGCCGGCGCACGGTGCAAAGCAGGCGCTAGGCGTGCGCGACGTGCGGGCGCGGGCCGGTCACGGCGCCGCCTCGGCCGCGCCCTCGCGCAGGCCGCGATAGGCCGCCGACAGCGCCTGCACGTCCTCGGCCGAGAACAGCAGCTTCAGCGCCGGCGAGACTTCGTAGCGGTCCTCGCTGCCGCGCAGCTTGGACAGCATGTGGTTGTCGCGCATCTTGGCGATCGCCGCCAGCACCCGCCGGGCGAAGCCGGCGCGGTCGGTGGACACGTTCTTCTCGTACACCGACAGCACTTCCAGCAGCTGCGCCTCGTCGACCACCGCGCGCTCGCCACGGGTGTCGGCCTCGGCCAGTTGCTGGCGCAGGAACAGCAGCAGCACCGACTCGATGAAGGTCAGCGGCGCGGTGCGCAGCAACGCCGGGGTCTCCAGCTCGCCGGTATCAGCCTGGCGCGCGAACGCCACGCCGCCATCGCGGTCCAGCACCAGTTCCAGGAACAGCTCGCTCAGCACGCGGCGGACCGCGGCCTCGTGGCGCAGCAATGCCTGCCACAGCGGGCCGTGCCGGTAGGCATCGACGCTGGGGCCGGACAGCAACTGGCACAGCGCGCGCCGCGCCTCCAGCGGCAGGCTGCCGCTGTCGCCGGCGAACAGCGCGGTGCCGCCATCGGCCGCAGCGGACGTGGCGGCGGCCGCGGCGACATCGCCGGCATCGGCGTCGTGGACATGGAATTCGTCAGACCAGCTCATTGCGTTTTTCCTTGGTGAACCACACCAGCGGGATGCGCGCGCGCCGGACCTGGCCGTCGCCGCCCTCCCATTGCACCGCTTCCCATTCGCCGTCGACCACGACGCCATGGCGGGTGCCCAGCGCCAGGTAGCCGATCACGCTGCCCAGGCCCTGCGCCGCCGGGCGCTGCCGCAGCGCCTCGCCGATGCTCAGTTGCGGCTGGTGGCCGAGCAGGTCGTGCAGGTCGTTGCGCAGGCCGCGCAGGTCGATCTCCGACTGCGCCACCAGGTCGCCGACGCTGTCCAGCGAGATCGTCGCCGCCTCGGCCGCCTGCACCCGCCCGTCCACCAGCTGGCTGCGCGGGTCGTGCAGGCGCCACTGCGATGGCGAGCGCAGCCGCGCGCTGCTCAGCGGCAGCACGTAGCCGGTGGCCGCGGTGGCATGCAGCTGGTCGCGCAACTGCAGCGCCTCGCCCTGAGCCTGCTTCAGCAGCTGGTTGAGCCGGCGCTGTTCCAGGTAGCCGCGGCTCTGCACGAACCCGCGCAGGCTACGCGCGAAATGCTGCATCACCTCGTGCACCTGGCCGCCGCGTTCGAGCAGGGTGCCGGTGAGCCCGCGCAGGAAGGCGCGTTCGTGGCGGTCCAGGCGGCGGGCGAAGCCGCGCGCCAGCAGCGCCTCCAGCGCCGCATCCAGCTGCACGCTCTGCTCGGCGTCGTTGAGCAGGCTCCAGAACGCCTGGAAACTGCGCCCGGCCTCGCTCTCGCCGATCACGTCGATGCCGGCGAACAGCTTCTCCAGCACGTCGCCGCGCGCGCCCTCGTCGTCGATGATGCGCTCGCGGAACTCGCGGTTGAGCCGCTCGAAATCGTCGCGGACCCGGCGGAAATCCTCGGTCAGGTCGTCGGACAGGCGGATGATGTCGCGGGTACGTTCGAGCGCGCGCTTGCCGTCCAGCGCGGCCAGCTTGCCGGCGGCCACGCGTTCGATTTCCGCGTCCAGGCGCTCGCGCTCGGCGCGCAGCGCGGCCAGGCGCGCGTCCGGATCGGTCTCGGTCTGCCCGGCCAGTTGCACCAGCTGCTGGATCACCAGCGACAGCCGGCTCTCGGTGGCCACGCTGGCGCTGTCGCGCACGCCGGCGATGAAGCGGATGGCCTGCGCCGCCTGCCGCGACAGTTCGTATTCTTCCTGCGCGTCGCCTTCGGGCAGGCGCCGCTCCAGCCAGCCCTGCGCCAGCCAGTGCGCCACGTAGGCCTGCGCGGTGCGCGGCAGTTCGCGCGACAGCTCGTCGTCCTTCAGCGCATCGAGCTGGCGCTGCAGGCGCTCGTGCAGCACATCGGCCGGCAACCGCCGCTGGGCGTCGCCAAGCAGGGTCTGCAGCAGGCCGATCAGCTCGGGGGCATGGTCGGCGGCAAGCAGCTTCCACAACGGCTGTTCGCGCAACTGGCGATAGCCGGCGATCCGGACATGCGGCTTCATGCAGGAACCGACCGCCACCGCATCCGCAGACTCAGCGCACGCGCTCGATGAAGCGCAGGAACTCGGCGCGGGTGCGCGCGTCCTCGCGGAAGGTGCCGAGCATCTTCGAGGTGACCATGCTGACGCCGCGCTTGTGGATGCCGCGGGTGGTCATGCACTCGTGCGCGCCTTCCACCACCACGCCCACGCCCAGCGGCTGCAGCACGTCCTGGATGCACTGGGCGATCTGCGCGGTCATCTTCTCCTGCACCTGGAAGCGCCGCGCATAGGCCTCGACCACGCGCGCCAGCTTGCTGATGCCCACCACCTTGCCGCGCGGCAGGTAGCCGACGTGGACCTTGCCGATGATCGGCGCCATGTGGTGTTCGCAGTGGCTTTCGTACTCGATGTCGCGCAGCACGATCAGCTCGTCGTAGCCGGCCACTTCCTCGAAGGTGCGCAGCAGGTACTCGCGCGGGTCGGCGCGGTAGCCGCTGAACCAGTCGCCATAGGCCTCGGCCACGCGCCGCGGGGTGTCCAGCAGGCCCTCGCGGGTCGGGTCTTCGCCGGCCCAGCGCAGCAGGGTGCGCACCGCGTCTTCGGCCTGCGCCTGGGTCACCGGGGGAGTGGAGCTGTTGTCGGAATCGGCCATGGGGGGAACGCCCGTAAGGGGGCTGCATGGTACCCGAGTCGCCTGGCAGCCGCCGCATGCGCGGCCTCCGCGCGGCGGGGCGACCCGGCCGATACCGGGTGCGCCGTTCAGCGTCCGCCTGCTCCGCGCGCGGGCGGCGCGTGCGCCGCCGGGGCCGCCACCGCGCCGGTCAGCGCCGGCGCGCGTGCATCTCGCCTTCGTGGTCCAGCCAGTTGCTGCCCTTGTTGGTCAGGAAGAACACGTACACCAGCAGCGACACCGCGATCACCGCCGTGGCGTACCAGACGAAGGTGGTGACGTGGCCGGTCTTCAGCGAGGCCTGGTACAGCAGCGGCGCGGTGCCGCCGAAGGCCGAATTGGCCAGCGCATAGCCCAGGCCCACGCCCAGCGCGCGGATGTGGGTGGGGAACAGCTCGGCCTTCACCACCGCGTTGATCGAGGTGTAGCCAGTGAGGATGACGAAGCCCGCGGTGAGGATCGCGAACGCGCTCAGCCAGTCGCTCTGCCTGGGCAGCTCCAGCACCAGGAACCAGGTGTAGAGCACGCCGCCGATGCCGAAGAACACCAGCAGGGTCTTGCGCCCGATCAGGTCCGACAGCCAGCCGCCGATCGGCTGCATCAGCATCAGCACGATCAGCGCGGCCAGGTTGATGATGGTGCCGGCCATGACGTCGTCGCCGGCGAAGGCGGTCTGGATCATCTTCGGCCCGGTCACCGAGTAGGTGTAGAACGCCACGGTGCCGCCGGCGGTGATCAGGAAGCACAGCAGCAGCGGGCGCCACTGGTGCACGAACAGCTCGCGCAGCGAGCCGGAGGACCTGTCCTTGCCCTGCTTGGCCGCGGCGATGGACTCGGAGGTCAGCGACTCGTCCATCGTGCGCCGCAGCCAGAACACCACCAGCGCGCCGATGCCGCCCAGGCCGAAGGCCACGCGCCAGCCCCATTCGGAAATCTGGCCCTTGTCGAAGAAGTGCAGCATCCCGAACAGCACCGCCTGCGCCAGCACGTGGCCGCCGACCAGGGTGACGTAGTGGAAGGAGGACAGGAAGCCGCGCCGCCCGGGAATCGCCGCCTCCGACATGTAAGTGGCGCTGGTGCCGTACTCGCCGCCGGTGGCGAAACCCTGCAGCAGGCGCGCCAGCAGCAGCACCACCGCCGCAGCGCCACCGATGCTGGCGACGGTGGGCGTCACCGCGATCAGGAACGAGCAGGCGGCCATCACCGACACCGACACCGTCAGCGCCAGGCGGCGGCCGTAGCGGTCGGCGAAGCGGCCGAAGTACCACGCGCCGATCGGGCGCATCAGAAAGGTCACCGCGAAGATCGCCCACACGTACAAGGTGGCGTTCTTGTCCTCCTTGGAGAAGAACTGCGACTCGAAGTAGGTAGCGAATACCGAGTAAACGTAGACGTCGTACCACTCCACCAGGTTGCCGGCCGAGCCCTTGAGCGTGTTGGACACCGAGCGGCGCAGGCTGCCCGGTGCGGCGGCGGCGGACGAAGAGGTGGATGCACTCATGCGGTGGACCTCATGGATGGACGTCACGGAGTATAGGCAGGCGCTTGCGAGGATCCTGTCGCGACGGCGGCCACGCCAGGCGTGCGCGCCATGACCTCATTGCGCCTGCGGCGCGGCGAAGGCCTTGCTGTACATGCCCGAGCGATCGAAGCAGCAGACCCGGCGCTTGCCCGCGGCGAGCATGTCGCAAGTGCTGGCGATGCGCTTGACCCGCGTCTGCGCCTGCTTGCCCGCGCCGATCCAGAAGATCCAGTCGCGCCGCGCCACCGTGGTCAGCGTGTCCCAGGCCGCACGCGCAGGCGGATGCGCGACCAGCGCGCGCGCCAGGTCGTCGGGCAGCACGGGTTCCGGTTCCACCGCCGCCGGCGCGATCTCCAGGGTCGCCGTGGTGCCGACCTCGACCGCCGCGGCCGCCCGCAACGCCTCCTCGACCTGCAGCCAGTGGCCGCCTTGCCCATCGGGTTGCAGCGTGGCCTGAAACGGATGCCCGGCGAACCGGCCCTCCACGCTGGCCAGGCCACGCGTGGGCAGCGCGGCGCTGGCCGCCGCAGGCAGCAGCAGGAAACACCAGGACGCGTCCGGCGGCGTGGCTGGACGCAGCAGTGTCGCCTGGAAGCGGATCGGGTCGGCGGCGCCGGTCATGCCCGGACCTTAGCACCGGCCACGCGCGGTGCCATGCTGCACCTGCGCGCGGCGGCGGCGCGACGCGCTCCTGGTCTTGTCGCTCGCCAGGCGCTACGCCCTGCCTGACCTGCCCGGCGGCCACCGCCGCAGCAGACCGGCACAACGTCACGTTCCCGATACGGCACAGGGGACGCCCTCGCCCCTTCCCTTCAGTTCGACAGGCCATCGCCGCTATCCATGCGCCGGCCCGGGGGACCCGCGCCATGCGCGCGTCACGCGGGCGCAGGCAACCTGCCTGCCCGTCCGCCGTCACCCACCGTCGATCCCTCTTCCTTCCCCCCATTCCCCCGATCCCATGCACGCCCTTTCCAATCTGCGCATCGGCCAGCGCCTCGCGCTCGGCTTCCTCACGATCATCGTGCTGATGGTCCTGCTCACCGTGGTCGGCATCCAGCGCGTGCACAGCATCGACCAGCGACTCACCGCGATCAACGAAGTCAACAGCGTCAAGCAGCGCTACGCGATCAACTTCCGCGGCAGCGTGCACGACCGCGCCATCGCCCTGCGCGACGTGGTGCTGCTGGACGATGCGGCCAGCCGCCAGGCGACCGAGCAGACCATCGACAAGCTGGCCGGAGACTACGCGCGCGCCGCGCAGCCGCTCGATGCCTTGCTCGCCGTCTCCAGCGACGCCCAGGAGAAAACCATCCTGCAGCGCATCCAGGGTATCGAAGCGCGCACCATGCCGCTGATCGCGCAGGTGCGGCGGCTGCGCGATGCCGGCGACACCGTGCAGGCGCAGGCGCTGCTGCTGCAGCAGGCGCGCCCGGCCTTCGTCGACTGGCTGGCGAGCATCAACGCCTTCATCGACCTGCAGGAAGCCAAGAACCGCCAGGCCGCCAAGGAAGCGATGGCCACTGCGCGCGGCTTCGCCCTGCTGATGGTCGGCTGCACCGTGCTGGCGCTGCTGCTGGGCACGCTGATCGCGCTGTTGCTGACCCGCCGCGTGGTGCGGCCGCTGCGGCAGGCGCTTGGCCTGGCCGAGCGCATCGGCGCCGGCGACCTGAGCAGCCCGGACACCGCCACCACCCGCGACGAGGCCGGGCAGTTGCTGCGCGCCATGCAGCAGATGCAGCGGCGCCTGCACGAGGTGATTTCCGCACAGCGCGAGATGGCTGCGCGCCACGATGCCGGCGCCATCAGCTACCGCATGGATGCGCAGCGCTTCCCCGGCGAGTACGGGCGCATGGTCGCCGACACCAATGCCCTGGTGGATGCGCACGTGCAGACCCAGCTGCGCATCACCGAGGTGATGGGCCGCTACGCCATCGGCGACCTCAGCCAGGACATCGCCCACTACCCCGGCGAGAAGGCCGCGATCACCGCGGCGATGCAGCAGGTCAAGCAGAACCTGCACGCGATCAACGTGCAGATCCAGACCCTGGCCGAAGCCGCCTGCGCCGGCAACTTCGCCCACCGCGGCCAGCCGGAGAAGTTCGAGCACGCCTTCCGCACCATGGTCGAGAACCTCGACACCATGATGGCCACCGCCGACGCCAACCTGGCCAAGTTCTCCGCGCTGCTGCGCTGCATCGCCGACGGCGACCTCACCGTGCGCATGCGCGGCAACTTCCACGGCGTGTTCGCCGCCATGCGCGACGACGCCAACAGCACCGTGCACCGCCTCACCGACATCGTCGCGCACATCCAGCGCACCACCAACAGCATCGGCTTCGCCGCCGAGGACATCGCCAGCGGCAACCAGGAACTGGCCAAGCGCAGCGAGCAGCAGGCGGCCAGCCTGGAAGAGACCGCCGCCTCGATGGAGGAACTGACCTCCACGGTGAAGCAGAACGCCGAGCACGCCCAGCGCGCCAACCAGCTGGCGCTGGGCGCGGCCGGCGTGGCCAGCGAAGGCCGCGACGTGGTGGGCCAGGTGGTGGCGACCATGGACGGCATCCAGGCGGCCTCCAGGCGCATCGCCGACATCATCGCGGTGATCGACGGCATCGCCTTCCAGACCAACATCCTCGCCCTCAACGCCGCGGTGGAAGCCGCACGCGCCGGCGAACAGGGCAAGGGGTTCGCGGTGGTGGCCGCGGAGGTCGGCACGCTCGCACATCGTTCGGCCGGCGCCGCCAAAGAGATCAAGACCCTGATCGACGACTCGGTACAGCGCGTCGCCCACGGCGCCACGCTGGTGCACCAGGCCGGCGCCACCATGGACCAGGTGGTGGCCAGCGTGCAGCACGTCACCGATCTCATGGGCCAGATCTCCGCCGCCTCGCACGAACAGGCCAACGGCATCGCCCAGGTCAACCAGACCATCGCGCGCATGGACGAGACCACCCAGCAGAACGTGGCGCTGGTGGAAGAAGCCAGCACCGCGGCGCGCTCGCTGGAGGAGCAGTCGGCGCAGCTCACCCAGGCGGTGGAAGTGTTCAAGGTCGGCGCCTACGTCTGATCGACGGCCGCGGCGGCGGCGGTGCCGCTTCGGTTCGTCCCGCCGGCCGGCGGCGGTGGTCGGCCGGCAGCCCAGCGCGTGAACGCCAGGTGTCGGCCGGTGCCGGCCATCGCATCGGCTGCCATGGCCGTTGCCGGCGCAAGCGGTACGATGGCGGCCTCCCACGTTCGCCCCCTCCCCGGAACCGCATGAAGGCTGGCCTCCCCGACGCCGCCGCGACGGCATGAGCCGCGCGTCGCACCGCGCGCCCGTCGCCGCCGAGACCCGCAGCGAACGCTGGCAGCGCTGGATCGCCTGGCTGCTCAGCGCGCTGCTGCACGTGCTGATGGCGCTCGCCCTGCTGTATGCGGCCAAGCCCACCATGTCCACGCCGCAGGGCGCGGCCGGCGGCAGCCGGATCCGCGTGGACTTCCTCGGCGACAGCGACAAGCCGGCGAAGCCGCTGCC
Source organism: Xanthomonas sp. LMG 12459 (assembly GCF_009192905.1). Classification (NCBI taxonomy): domain Bacteria; kingdom Pseudomonadati; phylum Pseudomonadota; class Gammaproteobacteria; order Lysobacterales; family Lysobacteraceae; genus Xanthomonas; species Xanthomonas sp. LMG 12459. The sequence continues at coordinate 18,802 of NZ_NSGT01000091.1, read as the reverse complement.
GCCCAAGCCCAGCCCGCCGCCGGCGTCCGCCGCGCCCAAGCGCACGCGTGCCACCACCACCGTGCAATCCACCCTGGTCGCCCAGTCCGACGACCCGGTGCCGCCGCCCGATCGCGTCGATACGCCGAAAGCGGCAGACACACCCGCGCCCGCCCCGGCGCCGCAGCCGCGTCCGGCAACGCCGGCGCCCACCCCGCCCGCGGACGCCCCGGCGCCGAGTCCGGCGCAGACCACCGACAGCAATCCGCCGCCGCCGACCGAGCGCCGTCCGCAGACCTGGACCGGGCGCCCGCCCGGCGCGCTCGACACCGACACCGCCCCGGACAACAGCGGCCTGGCCGCCGGCCCCGGCAGCCGTGGCAACCGCCACGACATGGACGCGGCCCAGCCCAGCCTGGAGGTCGGCGGCTACCTGGTCTATTACGACCTGGGCAGCGAGAGCCAGCTGCGCACCTGGCAGCAGCAGGGCATGAAAGAGATGTTCATCCTGCTGCCCGGCACCGAGTACCGCATGGTCTGCCCGCTGGAGATCGCCCTGACCCGCGGCTCCGGCAAGTGCCGCGCCCTACCGCCGGACTCGCCGGAGCTGAAGAGCATCGGCGACGCCCGCCAGGTCATCACCATGCTGCAGGTCTATCACCAGGGCGAGCTGGTCTGGCGGGGGCCGGGGCCGTATCGCTGAGTTGCTGTGAGCGGGCGATCGGTGCGTCCACCCTCGCTGCAGTCGGGACTGAAGTCCCTCCCACAGGGAGCGGCGAGCCTTCAGCGCGGTGGTCAGCATTCGTTGGAGACGCAGGCTTCATCCCTGCGGAACGGCTTCAGCCGCGACGAGCGAAGCCGTCGGCCGATCCGACATTCTTGCAGTCGGGACTGAAGTCCCTCCCACAGGGAGCGGCCAGCATTCAGCGCGGTGCTCAGCATTCGTTGGAGACGCAGGCTTCATCCCTGCGGAACGGCTTCAGCCGCGACAAGCGAAGCCGTCGGCCGATCCGACATCCTTGCGGTCCGGACTGAAGTCCCTCCCACGGTAATCCTCCGACGAGGCGGGCACCGCACCTGTGGGAGTGAACTGTCATGCAGCCGCGACGCGTGGAGTGGTGTGCTGTCGGATGGCGCAATGCGTGGGGACTGAAGTCCCTCCCACCGTGATCCTCCAGCGAGGCGGACGCCGCACCTGTGGGAGCGGCTTCAGCCGCGACGAGTGAAGCCATCGGCACATGCGGGGTTCCATTGCGATCGGACTGAATCCCTTGCCACGCGATTGCCCGCTTTCGCGCTGGCGGCACGCTGGACAACACAGCGAGCGGCGCCACTACGGTCGGCGCGGTTCCATCCGCGACCTGCGGCAACGCGGAGCGAACGCGGCGCAGCGCCCGACGCCCGAAGCGGCTACCCACCCGGCGCCCTCACGCCCGCTTTGCATTCGCCGCCGGCACCGTTGCTAGAGTCGGCCCGCGCCGCCGCGGCCGCCTGCCCCCCCGCTTTGCAGGTCCCGCCAAGGCCGGCGTCTTTCCTCCATTGAAGGAGTCTCGACATGCCCTGGAAATTCCCCCTCGCAACGCTCGCCCTCGCCGCCGTCGCGCTGCCCGCACTGGCCCAGTCCGACCGGCAGGTGGTCGAGGACATGCTGACCCGCTCGGCCAACGTCTGCCCGGGCCATAGCACCGACCGCACATCGCCGGCGGTGAAGGCCGTGCCGGTGGGCGCGCTGCGGGTGATGCTCGACCGCGGCCTGGTGATGTGCCCCGATCGGCGCCTGGACGCCACCGCCCCGGCCGTGTTCTACGGCAGGCTCGGCGTGTTCGCCTGGAACCCAGAGGTTCCCGCCGGCGCGAGCGTGATCGTCAAGCAGATCGATGCGATGACCCGCAAGGACGAATACCCGTCCGAAACCCTGATATGGGACGCCAAGGGCACGCCGCTGAAACAGCAGACCGTCCCCGCGTTCGAACCCAAGCCCGGCGCCACCGTGCTGTACCAGGTGCGCTGACCCCGTTCCGCTGGCCCGCGCGCGGGTCGGCAAGATCGATCGCAGCCGGCGGCCCGCAAGGTCCGCCGGCTTTTTCATGCCGCGGTGCGAGTTCCATCGCGACCGCGCGCGGCGACAGACAAGACACGCCGTGACGCGCACGACGTCGACGCTGTCCTGTTCCTGTCCTTGCGCCGCCCACGCGTTTCGTTGCGGAGGACAATATTCGGATCATCGGGCGCGATTATCTATTGCCACCGTCCGATTATCTTGAAATCAAGATTATTGACTTCTGAAAAGTCCGCTTCAGAAGCGTAGACAAATTCCCGTGACGTGCACGCAGCCGGCCGAAACAGCCAAATTCGGCTGGATTCGCGCGAAACCATGCGGATCTTTCATCCTTTCCTCGTCGCCACTGTGGCGCAGCGCACGCCGCGGCATCGATGGATCTCGGCATTTTCCAACGCGATGTGTCGTGAAATTCCGTCAGGTGCGATGCGAATCAATACCGCAGCTAAATATTATCTCGGCGTGTCGCAAAAATAATGCAGACGACATAGTAGCGTTTGCGCCCTCCCCCACCCCCCGGGCGACCGGGATTCGACACGAGGATGTTTCCATGGCCACACAGCGGAATCGGCTGGCGCTGCGCGCACTTTCCCTCATCGGCATCGCGGGCGCGTTGTTGCCCATCGCTGCCACGGCGACACCGGCGCGCGGCACCGTGCTCAAGAGCAATGTCCTGACCAGCTACACCCGTCAGGCAATCGCCACGCTGCTGGCCAACGACCAATCCCCCGACCAGGCCAAGTGCGACGTCCGCGTGGCCGAGTTCACCTACGCCACCATCGGCGTCGATGGCGAACCCACCACCGCCTCGGCGGCGCTGCTGGTGCCGGGCGGCAGCCAGTGCCCCGGTCCGTTCCCGCTGGTGAGCTACAGCCAGGGCACCGAGTCGCAGCGCCGCGCCGAGCAGGCCAAGGAGATCCGCGACGACAAGGGTGACGACACCATGGTCACCCACCTCGCCACCCAGGGCTACGTGGTGGTGAGCAGCGACTACCTCGGCATCGGCCAGTCCACCTACGCATTCCACCCCTACCTGCACGCCGCGTCCGAGGCCAGTTCCACCATCGATGCGATGCGCGCCGCGCGCCAGGTGCTGCAACGGCTCAACACCCCGCTGTCGGGCAAGGTCATGCTGACCGGCTTCTCGCAGGGCGGGCATGCCGCCATGGCCACCCAGCGCGAGATCGAAGCGCACCTGTCCAACGAGTTCAACCTGGTCGCCAGCGCGCCGATCTCCGGCCCGTACGCGCTGAGCCAGACCTTCCGCGACAGCTGGAGCGGCCGCAACGCGGTGGGCGAGAACACCTTCGGCATCGTCCTGGCCAGCTACGCCATCGTCGGCATGCAGCACACCTACAAGAACCTCTACCTCGACCCATCGCAGGTGTTCCAGGATCCGTGGGCGAAGAAAGTGGAGAAGCTGTTCCCCGGCAACCAGAGCCTGACCGACCTGGTGCTCGGCGACACCCTGCCGGGCGTGGACAAGATCCGCCAGTACTTCCAGCCCGGCTTCTACCAGGACTTCGCCAGCAACGCCAACGACCCGTTCCTGCGCGACCTGGAGCGCAACGACCTGCTCGACTGGGCGCCACGCACCCCGACCCTATTGTGCGGCTCGGACAACGACGCCACCGTGCCGCTGAAGAACGCCACCACCGCCATCGCCGCGTTCAAGGCGCGCGGCAGCAACCAGGCGACCGTGCTCGACCTGGGCACCGGCAAGCCCAGCGACAACAGCGCGCTGGAACACCTGTTCACCGAAGACGCCTGCACCATCGCCGTGCGCCAGCAACTGTTCGACACGCTCCGCTGAGGTCGCGGCGGGCGACAACGCAGGCGCACTCCTCCCCCGGCGCCTGCGATCGTCCGTCCCGCTGGCTGCCACGTCTGGGCGCAGGCGTGGCAGTGTTTTCTGTGCGATGAGAGTGGTGCGTGATACGGGCGCCGATGCTGGGCCGACGATGACCGGGCGTTGTGCGGATCTGCGCGGCAGCACGTACGCAAGCGCTGGCACGCCTGACTAATGATTGGAATGACGACAGATCGGCCTGGCGATACCGGCAGTGGCAATCACCGGCCGGCATACGATCCCATACGCCCGGCCATCACCCCGCGCCGAGGCCGGCGCCTCGCGGCAGCATCGCCAGGCGCTTGCGTCGACCCCGCGCATCGGCGATCACGCGCACGACGCCATACACCGACAACGGCACCACCCAACTCGCCCACAGCAGCAGCGCGATCAAGCCCGGCGACGGCGTCAGGCCAAGGCCGATCGCCGACGGCAACGCCACCCGGAACACCACCGGCGCCAGCGTCGCCAGATAAGCCCGCACCATCCAGCGCTGGTGCCGCAGCACCTGTCTACGCCAGATCGCCACCAGTCCGACCGACCCGGTGACCAGCCACGCCAGCGCCGTGGCCGCGAACGCCACCCGGATCGACGGCGGCGCCGGCGAGGTCGCGATCAGCCCGACCGCCCCGACCATCGCCACCACCATCCCGGCGAAATACGCCCGCCCCACCCAACGATGCAACCGCGGCCAGCGCCGCCACCGCTGCGTCGCGAATTGCAGCGCCCCCAGTAACAGGCCGACCGCCCCGCCACCGAGATGGCACCACAGCCAGCCGCGGCGGGTCAGGAACATGGCGTATGCAGTTGAATCTAGCGCCGCATACTTCAAGTACACATGGCGGACGAACTCGGCCGAAACCGCGGCCAGCGCCAGCCACAACAATGCCCACGCCACGCGCGTTGCAGGCCTGCGTCGGCGCAGTTCGACACCCTCGCGTATCGGATCGGCCCGCATGCCCGGCTCCCTCGGCCAGCCCGCTCTGGGGATGAAAACGCTAGCATGCCAACTACACTTTTTCTTGAGCTAGCCATGAAGGCAACGAAAGTCCATCTCGCCCTGCTTGCCTTGCTCGTTTCGGGGATCGCTGGCGCCTCCGAAAGAAGCGACCGTCCCGATTTCTCGCGCCTATTGTCCGATTCTGCGGATTTTTGCGAGAAAACTGGCAGTTTAGACAGGTCGTGCATCGATAGGCTGGACTATTACTTCGGAGTAATTTATGAGATGGACGAAACCGATTTGTCGACCAAGATCGATGAACGCGCGATATTGGACATCGCGGAACTGCTGAAGAGCGACTACCCAAAGCTGTTCAGAGCGGCACGGATTCTTGGCGCGATGGGAAAGCGGGCAACGGTAACGTTGCCGAGTTTGCGAGCTGCAGAAGCCGAGGCTGGCGTCGCGAGAGATCTAGACAGCTTGATCGGCAGCGAAGCACTTCAAAAGTCTCTCAGACTTGATATACAGCGGATAGAAGGCAAGCGTTGACTGCCCATATGCCGTGTGAATCCAGCACTCACCGGGTTCGCCTGCGCTGCCGAACCATCTGCCGCGCCGCATCCAGCAGCCAGTACCCCATGGCTGCCGCCAGGGGAATCTCGATCACCCGCTAGGTGAGCGCGACGAAGCACACCAGCAGCAATACCGGCGCCACGCGCCACACGGGCTGGTGGAATGGATTCAGGTAGTGCCGCTGGAGGCCGCGGACGCACGCGACGATCAGCAATGAAACCTGGGTCATAGTGCACTTTTTACCAGCCTGGCCTTGTCCAAAGGGGCCGACCCATCGGACGATGCCTGAAGCTGACCGTAGGAGAAGTGCACTCTGACCGCGGTTTTCCGACTCCGGTTTCCCGGGTTCTTCAGGGGCGACTAATTACACAAAATTACGGACTTTATCTTGCGATGTCTCTTACATCAATCCTTACGTCTTTCCAACCCTGACGGCTACTTGGGTCAGACCTGTCTGGAAGTTCATAGGCGTCATCTTCAATTTCAAGATCTCCTATTTCATATCGTTTGGACGGAGGATATTTTGATCCATGAAAGGTACCACTTATTCGGATGTATTTATAAGCAAAATCGTCGAAGGCCTTTTCCTGCCTAGCCTCAGATCCACGCAATATAATAACGTTATCCTGCGATAGCGAATGCTTGTAATCCAGGTCGCTTGAGTAAAGAGAGAGTTGGCCTCTATCTATCACCAAAAACCCGCTCACGATTATTTCTTTTTCGTCATACTCATTTGGACTCATGGCCAAATCGCGAATCGTAGGAACACAAATTATATGGCCATTATCTTTTTTAGAACACCTTGATGGCAATGCTTTTTCAACCTCAGAGTTCTGGCACGCAGCCAAGATCGCTGAAATCATCATTCCACCCAGAACTTTCCGCAAACGGCTTTTCATACTATTCACCTCCTCTACCCAACCACACGCCTCAGGAAACCGGGGTCGTAGATCACTGTCTGCACCTCACCAGCGGCTCCACAGTCCAGCGAAATCTAACGAAAGCTGCCGGTGGTGGCGAATGGAGAGCAGATACACGGTGGCGGAGGCCTCCACCGCCGTGTACAGCATCACGTAGTCGCCGTGCAGGTAGATGCACAACGCGTCCGGCATTCCCGTTGGCAGTGCAGCCAGTTGCGCGAGCGCCTCGGCCGATTGCGGCGGAGCGTCCAGGTAGGGCCGGCCGATGCGCGGGAAACGCTGCAGGTTAGGGACCACAGTCGTCCGCAATTCGGCGAGCAGGTCATCGAAGGCCGCAGCGGCATCGGCGTCCAGCAGGAACACTTCGATCGCGTCGAGGCTCGCGAGGAAGCTCTCCGTCAGTTCGACGCGATGCAATGGTCAACCCCGCTTCTTGGCCGCGCGCTTGCCTGGGCTCATCCCGTCGGGCGTCTTGATCGCCGCGCGCCGCTGCTGCAGTTGGCCGATGGCGGCATCGGAATCGACCGTACGGCCGGCGGCGATGTCGGCCAAGCCGCGCTTCGCATCGTCGAGCAACAGCAGGTGGATGCGCTCGCGCTCGAGCCGGTGAAAGTAGTCCAGCCGGTCGGCGTCGATCAGCGCGACGTAGCTCTCGCCGTTCTTGGTGATGATCTTCTCGGCGCCGGCCTTCGCCTGGTCGGCCAGTTCGGAGAGATTGGCGCGCGCCAGAGTGACAGACTCCACGTTGGTGACGGAAGAACCCGTTGGTACCAGCCGCTTGATCCGCTCCGGAAAGTCACCAAGCAAGCGATGCGCCTCTTCCAGTTCGTAGTCCGCCTGCAGACTCAGCCAAAAGCGTTCGGTCGTGCCCAACGCCGCAGCCAGGCGCACGGCGGTGTCGGCGGTGATGCCTCGCTTGCCCAGCACGATTTCGTTGATCCGGCGCGGCGGCACGCCGGTGACGCGGGCAAGTGCGTTCTGACTAATGCCCAGCGGGACGAGGAACTCGTCGCGCAGCACGTCGCCAGGATGGATGTTGGGCAAGGAGGCCATGACAGGATGCCTGAATTGGTGGGTCGGCGATGGCGACCTCATCCAGCGACCATAACGGCGCCCGTCATACGACGCAATCCGTTACGGCGCTGCGCAAGGCCCCTCTGCTCAAGTGTTGGAAGCACGCCAATAACGCGACGCGGCGGCGGACTGGGGCGAGCCTGCGCACGATGGGGAGCTCCTCCCCATTCTTGACCTCCCATACATCCAAGCCATCGCATCCTCGCCCCGATTCCAACACCGGAGGCGGGGACATGACGAAGTGGATGGGGGCCGCGCTGGCCGCGGCGATGCTGGTGACCGGCTGCGCCAGGGTGGAGGGCGAGAAGTTCGTCGGCCACTGGGTCAACGTGGAGTCGAAGGACGACACGATCGACATCGAGCGCAACGGGGAGTCGTTCATGGTGCGCAACACCACCCCGCGCTTCTTCACCCGCAAGCCCAAGACCGAGAGCTACCCGGCCATCTACAAGGACGGCGTGCTGCAGGTGACCAACGACGGCGAGACGGTGAACTTTGCCATCGACGAGGCCGATGGGCACCTCAATACCGGCAGCGACGAGTACCAGCGCGTTCCGGCCAAGTAGTCGCGCGACGTCGAGTCCGGACCACCGGGCTCGCCTGGCCTGCCCGCATCGGAAGGTTGCTGCGGGCGTGGCATGGGTGCCGGCAGTTCGCCGGTTGCCGGGACGCCGCTTCGCTTACTCGCCCGTGGGCCGCTTGGTCCGCGCGGGCCGGCGCTTCTCGCTCTCGAGCGCTTTCAGCCTGCGCGTTGCCTCTTCGAAATCGCGCTCCACCGGCGACGGTTCTTCCAACGTGCGCTGCCTGTAGCGGGCGAACTCGGCCTTGGAAAATTCCAATGCCTGCTCGCGGCCGATGCGGCCGGCATGGGTCAGCACGTCGCGGTCGCTCAGGCGCAGGAAATCGTCCAGCTTGGCGATCCAAGCGTCCATGGTCATCGGCCTGCGGTTCATGGCCTGCAGCTCGGCGAACTCCAGGTAGGCGGTGACGATGCGGTTCAGTGCCTCCAGTTCCTCCGCGTTCAAGTAGCTCTTGGCGACGACCGCATCGGACGCGCGCGGCGCGGCGCCCACCCAGTTGGTCATGCCGCTGTGCGGCTTGCTGGCGTCGGCGCGCTCCATGAGCAGTTCGGCGGCGGTGTGGCCATGGGCCGCCCAGTGCATCTTGTTCTGCACGGTGGCGAAGAAACGCTGGCTGGCCTCGGCCGACGGGTCGTAATCCACGCTGGTGGCGTAGATGTCCAGCACCTTGCGCCAGAACATCTTTTCTGACGAGCGGATGTCGCGGATGCGGCCCAGCAGTTCTTCGAAATAGCCATCGTCGGGTCCGCGCTTGAGCCGTTCGTCGTCCAGCGCGAAGCCCTTGACCAGGTACTCGGACAGCCGCGCCGTCGCCCACTGGCGGAACTGGGTGCCGCGCGCGGAGCGGACCCGGTAGCCGACGGCGAGGATGGCGTCGAGGTTGTAGTGATCGATGGTACGGCGCACTTGGCGCTCGCCTTCGGCTTGAACTATCCGGAGTTTCCGGACAGTTCGTTCAGCTTCGACTTCCCCCTCTGCATAGATGTTCTGCAAATGCTCGCTGATGGTCTTGACCGAGACCTGATACAGCGCCGCGATCTGCGCCTGCGTCAACCACACCGACTCGCCTTCCAGCCGCACCTGGATCCGCGTCTGCGCATCCTCGCTGCGATACAGGATCAATTCCGAGGTGGGGGCGTCCTTGTCGTCGTTACGCATGCCAGCTCCTGACGCGGCTCGTCAAAACAGCGCGCCCTGGATCGGCGTGCTGGGTAGTTCGGGAAGGATATCGGCTGCAGGCCGCAACGGCTGCGACTGTGGCTGCTGCTCCCCACCCAACCGCCACGCCAACCCCGAGATCCGCGCCGCATGCCGTGCGAGCGCGGCGCGCAGCACCGGTTCGCTGGCGGCGATGTGCAGCGCGCGGCGGGCGCGGGTGATGCCGGTGTAGACCAGTTCGCGGCTGAGCACGCGGGCGTCGCGGGCCGGCAACTGCAGCCAGACTTCCTCGAATTCGCTGCCCTGGGCCTTGTGCACGGTCATGGCGAAGGCGCTTTCGTGCGCGGGCAGTGCGGCCGGGTGGAAGCCGCGGACTTGGCCGTCGCCGGCGCCGTCGAACCAGGCGACCAGGGTGCCCTGTGCGTCCTTCAGGCAGATGCCGACGTCGCCGTTGAACAGGCCGTGGCGGTAGCTGTTCTCGGTGATCAGCAGCAGGCGCCCGTGGAACCAGGGCGCGGCGGCGCCGAGGCGGCGTGCGCCGCTGGCGGTCTCGGCCAGCAGTTGTTCGATGCGCGCGTTGAGCCCGCGCGCGCCCTGCGGGCCGGCGCGCACGGCGGTGAGCAGGCGCAGGCGCGCGGCGGCGCGCAGGGCTTGCGCCGGATCGTCGGTGTCGCCGAGGGCACGCCAGTGCGCGAGCAGGGCGTCGCCGCCGGCGGCGAGCGCGTCGTCGACGCCGTCGTGGAAGTGCACGCCGGCGAGCTGGCCGTCGCGCAGCAGGCGCAGGGCGCCGTCGGCATCGCCGCTGCGCACCGCGTCGGCCAGCGGCGCCAGGGCGAAGTCCTGGGCCTGGCGGTAGCCGCGCAGCAGGTGCACGCGGTGCCCGGCCAGGCCGCCGTGATCGTGCGCGACCGCGCTGTGGCCGAGCAGCGGCTGCAGCGCCTGGGCATCGTCGGGCTGCAGCGCGTCGCCGGGGCCGGCGGCCTGCAGGATCGCGGCGAGCACGTCGCCGGCCTCCACCGAGGGCAATTGGTCGGCGTCGCCGAGCAGGATCAGTTGCGCGCCGTTGGCCACGGCGTCGACCAGCTTGCACATCAGCGGCAGGTCGACCATGGAGGCTTCGTCGATCACGATCAGGTCGAACGGCAGCGGGTTGTCGGCGTCGTGGCGGAAGCGCGGCAGGTCGGGGATGACGCCGAGCAGGCGATGCAGGGTGCTGGCGCCGGCCGGCAGGGCCTCGGCCAGGGTCGGGTCGACGCCGTCGGCGAGTGCGCGCGCCACCGCGGCGCGCAGGCTCTCGGCCATGCGCTCGGCGGCGCGGCCGGTGGGCGCGGCCAGGGCAATGCGCGGTGGCGGCAGGCCGGCGGCGCGGGCCTGGGCGAGGCGCAGCAGCAGCAGGCGGGCGATGGTGGTGGTCTTGCCGGTGCCGGGGCCGCCGGTGACCAGCAGCAGGGCGCGGCGCAGGGCGAGGGCGGCGGCTTGGGCTTGGCGGTCGGATGGGTAGGCGGCGGCCGTACCCTCACCCGCCCTGCGGGCACCCTCTCCCGGGGGGAGAGGGAAGAGCTGGGCGAACAGGGGCGCGAGCGCGGCGAGGTCGTTGTGCGGCAGCGGCTGTGCGGCGAGGCGGCGCAGGCCCAGGGCCAGGCGTCGCTCGTACTCGCGGTAGCGGCGCAGGTAGAGCAGGCCGTGTTCGAGTACGAGTGGGCAGTCGGGGCTGGCCGGGTCTTCGGCGGCGGGTTGTGCGACCCAGCGCGAGGCGGCCAGGGCGCGGGTCCAGTCGTCTGCGGTGGGCAGCGTGGGAGCGGCGCCGTCGCGGCTGTCGAGTAGGAGGCTGGCGCGTGCCGGGTCGAGGCCGGCGTGGCCGCTGGCCACTGCCAGCGAGGCCAGGGCGGCGCCGGCCAGGACCGGGTCCGGGGTGTTCGGGTCGAGGCGGGACAGGCTGTGGGCGAAGGCGTGGTCCAGCGTGCGCAGGGTGCCGGTGCGGTAGAGGGTGGCGAGGAGGTTGGTTTGGCTCACGGGGTGGCTCCGTGGGCGGACGGACCCTCACCCCAACCCCTCTCCCGAGGGGAGAGGGGCTCAAGCGGAGCGCCGGCGAAGAGGGCGTCGACGCCTTCGATCAGGTCCGGGTCGAAGCGCCAGGCGTGCACGCCTGGCGACGGGTCGCGGGCGGCGTCCAGGCCGCGGCAGAACAGGTAGCGCACGCCGCCGAAGTCGCGGGCGTAGTCGTAGGCACCGCCCAGGCGGAAGCGCAGCCAGCGGTGCAGGGCTACGGTGTAGATCAGCGCCTGCAAGGTGTATTCGCTGTGCGCCATCGCCCGCGCCAGGGCGTCGGGGTCGTAGCCCGGCAGGCGGTTGGACTTGTAGTCGAGCACGTACCAGCGGCCGTCGTGCTGGTAGGTGAGGTCGATCAGGCCGGTCATCAGTCCCTCCAGGCGCTGCCACGCGCCGAACGCCTGGCGCTCGCCGGCCACGCCGAAGCGGTGCAGCAGCGCCAGCAATGCGTCCACGCGCGTCGGGCGCATGGCGAAGTGGAATTCCATTTCGTTGCGCCGCTGCTCTTCCGGCACCGCAGCCAGGCAGGTACCTTCGGGTAACGCCACGGTGAGGGTGTTGCCGACCAGGGCGGTGAGCATGGCGGTGCCGTCTTCCAGTTCGTCCTCGGCATAGCCGCCGCGTTGCAGCGCTTCGACGATGGCGGTGGCCTGCCCCGCTGGCGCCGGCTGGCCCGGGTGCCAGTCGCGCCAGGCGGCGAAGTCGCAGCGCTCGAACACGTCGTGCATGGCCACGCCGAAGCGGTTGCCGACGAAGCGACGGTCGACCATGTCCACTTCCACCGCGGCGCTGACCGGCTCGCTGGCGGCGGGTTCGTCGCTGCCGCCGCTGCTGGGCACGGTGGCGCTGGCCATCGGGTCGCTGCCGGCATCGGCATTGGCGAGCTGGGTGAAGCTGTACACCCACCACTCCGGCAGCACGCGCCGCTGCGGCACGCGCGCCGGCGGCACCGGCGGCGCCGGCTCGGGCGGCAGGCGCGGCAACTGCGCCGGCGGCGGGGTGCTGTCGATGGCGATGGCGCCGGGAGCAGCGGCGGCCTGCAAGGCATCGAGATCGCGCAGCATCGGTGCCAACGCGGTGCGCTCGTGCTGCGGGAAGGCGCCGGTGGCGGTCCACAGTGCGTGTTCGGCGCGGGTCAGGCCGACGTAGAGCAGGCGCGCGTCCTCGGCGCGCTGCTCTTGTTTCCACGCGGCCTCAGCGGTGTCCCAGGCCGGGTCGGACTCGCCGCCGCTGCGGCTGGTGTTCCACTGCAACTGGCGCCCACCCTGCGGCGCCGGCACCACGCAGTGGCGCCCGGGGCTGCGCTCGCTGCGGCCGATGCCGGCGTACGGCAGGAACACCAGCGGATACTCCAGGCCCTTGCTCTTGTGCAGGGTGACGATCTGCACGCGGCGTGCGTCCGACTCCAGCCGCAGTTGCTGCGCTTCGTCGCTGTCGTCGGCATTGGCGATGCGCCGCGCCAGCCAGTCGACCAGGCCATGCGGGCCGAGCGCGCGGGTGTCGGCTTCCTGCAGCAGTTCGGCCAGTTGCAGGTAGTTGGTGAGGCGGCGCTCGCCATCGACCAATGCCAGCAGGCGCTGCCCGTGTGCGGCGCCGAGGTCGCCGATCAGGGCTAGCGGTCCGCCGCGCTGCCAGCGCTCGCGCCAGTCCAGCGCCTGTTGCTGCCAGCGGCGGTGGCGCTCGCCGTCGTGGTCGAGTGCGGCGATGGCCGCGGCGTCCTCGCCGATCAGCACGGTGGCCAGTGCCGCGCGCAAACGGCCGTCGTCGCCGGGATCGAGCAGCGCCTGCAGCAGGGCCAACAGCTCCAGCGCCTCGTCGGTGGCGAACAGGCTGCGGCGACCGGCGGCGACCGCGGGAATGCCGGCGGCGGCAAGCGCCTGCTGGATGCGCGTGGCTTCGCCATGGCTGCGCACCAGCACGGCGATGTCGCCGGCCTGCACAGGGCGGCCGAGCAAGCTCGCGCGGCCGTCGCGCGCATCGGCCAGCCAGCCGCGGATCGCCGCCACGCAGGCGGCGGTGCACAACTCGCGGGCGCGACCGGCGCTCCACGGCTTGGGCTTGCCCGGTGCCTTGGCGGTGGCCGGTGGCGGCGGCGGTTCCGGTGCGCGCCACACGGTCAGCGCCGGGGCCGGCACGCCGCCGCGTTGCAGGTCGGCATCGACGCGCTTGCTGCCCGGCTGCACCGGGTGGAAGGCGATGCCGTCGGTGAGGAAGGCATCGGCGTAGCCGGCCTGCGCGTACAGCGCGTCGATCGCCGCCAGCAGCGCGGGGCGCGAGCGGAAGTTGTGCGCCAGCGGCGGCGCGCGTTCGGCGTCCGCGGCAGCGGCCAGGTAGGTGCGCACGTCGCCGCCGCGGAAGCCGTAGATAGCCTGCTTGGGGTCGCCGATCAGGGCGAGCAGCGGCGGCGTGTCGTCCGCTGTGGACAGCGATGGCGCGATCGCCGCATCATCCTGCGCCAGGTTGGCATCGGCCTTCGCCGGGGCGAACACCTTGCGGAAGATCGTCCACTGACGGTCGTCGGTGTCCTGGAATTCGTCGACCAGGGCCACCGCGTACTGCGCGCGCAGCCGCTGCGCCAGGGCGGCGCCGTGCGGGCCTTCCAGCGCGCGCGCCACGCCCTCGACCAGGTCGTCGTAGGTCTGCACGCGGCGCTGGCGCTTGAGATAGGCCAGCCGCTCCGCCGCGTCGGCGCGCAATGCGTGCAGCAGGCAGATGCGGCGTTGCGTGCGCCACTGCGCCAGTTGCGCCAATGCGGCCAGGTAGCCGTCGATGGCGTGGCTCAGCGGCGAGGCCGGGGTGCGCTCGGCGTGCTTCTTGTTGGTGCCGGCGGTCAGTTCGGCGGCGGTGAGCTTGATCAGCTTCGGATGCGGCGGCGCGTCCGCGGTCGGTGCCGCGGCGAAGGCGTCCAGCCAGTGCCACAGCGCGGTCAGCCAGTCGGGCTTGTAGCTGACCTTGCTCAGCACGCCGGCATCCATCGCCGCGGCGATCGCTTCGAAACAGGCGGTGCCGTGCGTGCGGAACGCCTCGGCCAGCGCCACGCCGGCGCGCTGCGCGGCCTGCTGCAACACGGCGCCGTCCTCGGCGGAAAAGATCGGCGCGGCCGGCAACAGCGTCGGATGCCGCACCAGTTCGCGCAGATCGGTGGCCATGCCGTCCGGTCCGCCCGGCCACAGCGCCACCAGGTCCTCGGCCATCGCCGGATCGGCGGCGCGTTGCCGCCACAGGTCGGCGGCGACGTCGCGCAGCAGTTCGCGGTCGTCGGTGAGCAGCTGCGGTGCGGCGAAGGCCTGGCCGCTTTCCAGCGCGTGCTCGCGCAGCACGCGCGCGCAGAAGCCGTGGATGGTGAAGATGGCGGCGAGGTCGATGTCCTCGGCGGCCTGCTGCAGGCGGCGGCGCAGGGCCGCTGGGGTTTCGGTGCTGGCGGCCAGGTGCGCGGCGAGGATGGCGCGGGTGAGGGCGACGTCGGGCGGGTCTTGGTGCGGGGTTGACTGCGATGGGTCGGTCGCGGCTGATCCCGAGAAAGGGACAAGAGCCGCTCCTATGAGGCTTCCATCGGCGTCCGGCACCAGCGTCGCCGCCAGCGCCAGGCGCTCGCGGATGCGCCGGCGCAGTTCCTGGGTGGCGGCCTCGGTGAACGTGACGGCGAGGATCTGGCCCAGACGCAGGCCGCGTTCGACCACCAGGCGGGTGAACAAGGTGGCCAGGGTGAAGGTCTTGCCGGTGCCGGCGCTGGCCTCGATCAGGCGCACGCCGTGCAGCGGCAGCTGCAGGTAGGGGTCGCGGTCGGGTGCGGCGTTCATTCGGCGTCCTCCTGCGTGCCGCGCCAACGCTGCCAGCTTTCGTTGAGCCGTTCCGGATCGAGTGCAGGGCCGGCGTCGCCCTGTTCGAGCAGGCCGAACACGCGCTGGCTGGTGGCGGCGAACTCGGCGAAGCGCTGCGCATCGGCGAACGGGTCGCGGCCGCGGCCGACCAGGCGCAGTTCCGGGCTGTCCGCCTCGCTCCAGCCGAAGCTGGCCTGCCATTGCGCGGCAGCGTCCTTGATCGCCTTGTCGAGATCGCCGGCGCGCGCGGCCTGGTAGTACTTCCAGCTGCTGTACGGCGCGAACGCCAACGGCGCCTGCCGGCCATGCCGGTACAGCTGCAGCAGTTCGCCCAGCGCCTGCTGCGCCTGGGCGGCGGGCAGCGGCTCGCGGTCCATCGGATGCGGGCCGAGGCTGTCGTCGTGGTCGAAGAAACGCACGTAGGGCGCGCGTTCGCCGGCGGCGCGCAGCAGCAGCCATTCCAGGCCGTGGCGGATCGCGCTGCGCCCGCTCAAGGCGCCCACCTGCACGCGTGCCACGCCGGGCGCGTACCAACCCGGCAGGCGGCCATGCAGCGCGGTGCCGTCGAGGTCCACCTGCAGCCGCGGCGCCAGTGGCGCGGCGTCGCCACCGCGCCACTGCCGGAACGCCTCGGCGTACGGGCGCAACTGGCGCACGCGCTCGTCGAGCTGGCGCCGGCCCAGCGGCCCGGATGGCAGCAGCGCGCGGGCGCGCAGGCGTTCGTACAGGGCCTCGGTGTCCTCGCGCAGCACCGCCTCGAACACCTGCTGCTGCAGGCCGTACTGATCGAGGCCGCGGCTGGGCGCCAGCAGCGGTTCCAGATCGCTGTCGGCCTGCGCCGGATCGGGCAGGCGCAGGCCCAGGCGCTGGCGCAGGAACTGCCCGGCCGGATCGACCAGCAGCCGGCGCAGGTCGTCGATGGAGAGTTGCGCCGGCGGCGCGTCGTCGGCCACGGCCGGCAGCGCGTCGATCCACGGCGCCAGCGGCTGGCGCTGGCCGACCAGGCTGTCCACTGCCGGCCGCCATTGCCGGCGGTAGCTGAACCGGCGCGGATCGGCATCCTCCGCACCGGTGGCGCCGAACGCGGCAGCGGCGAACGGCTGCAGCGGATGCCGCACCACCAGCGCGGCGGCGGCGGCCTGGTCGGCGTGGTACTGGGCGGCACAGGCCAGCAGTTCGCCGACCAGCGGCGAGGGTTCGCGCACGCTGCCGTCGCGCGCGTCGGCGCCCAGGTAGCTCAGGTAGAACACCTCCTGCGCCGAGGCGAACAGCTGCAGGAACAGGAAGCGGTCGTCCTCGCGCGTCGAGCGGTCGCCGTGGCGGCGGCGCGTGGTGCCCAGTTCGGCGGTGAGGCGGTTGAGCCCGGCGGCCGGATCGCGGCGCGGGAAATCGCCATCGTTCATGCCCAGCAGGCAGATCACCCGGAACGGCAACAGTCGCATCGGCACCATGCGGCCGAAGCTGATGCCGCCGGTGAGCAGCGGCGCGCGCGTGTCCGATTCGCCCAGCACCGCGGCGAAGTGGGCGCGCACCACCTCGGCCGGTACCGCGTCGGCGTAGTCGGCGCGGGCGGCGTCGCGCGCGAACTGGTCGATCAGCGCGCGCAGCCGCTCCAGCGCGCGCTGCTGGCGCGGCGCCGACGGACTCTGCGGCAGCAGCGCTTCGAGCAGGCCCAGCAGCACTTCGCGCCACTGCGCCGGCGGCATCGGCTCGGCCAGCGCGGCCTGGTGGCGGTCGAGCACGCGCAGCAGGCGCAGCAGCGTGTCCAGCGCGGCCAGCGCGCTGCCCTCCAGTTGCGGCCACGGCGCCACGCCGTCGATGTCGTCCTCGGCGCCGCTGGCGTGACCGAGCAACAGCCGGTCCAGGGCGAAGCGCCAGGTATAGGCGTCGTCGGCCGGCGCCTGGTGACGCTGCCGGTGCGCCGCGTCCAGGCCCCAGCGCGCGCCGGCGGCGTGCAGCCAGGCGCGCAGACGTTCCAGCCCGGCCTCGTCGAGGCCGGCGGCCTCGGCGATCGGCGCGCTGGCGAGCAGGTCCAGGATCTCGTGCAGGCCGAAGCGCGCGATCGGCAGGCCGAGCAGCGCCAGAAACACCTCGGCCAGCGGCTCGCTGGCCAGCGGGCTGGCGTCGGCCAGCGCATAGGGCAAGGCGTCGTCGCCGGCGTGGCCGCCGAACACCGCGTCCAGGTACGGCACGTAGGGGTCGATGTCCGGCGACAGCACCGCGATCTCGCGCGGCTGCAGCGGCGGCTCGAAGCGCGGGTCGTCCAGCAGCGCGCGCAACTGATCGTGCAGCACCTGCAATTCGCGCAGGCGGGTGTGGCAGGCGTGCACCTGCAGGCTGGGATCGTGCGGATCCACCGCGGCCAGCGGCGCCGGCCGCGCCGGCGCGCGGCGATGGAACAGATCGCTCTGCATGCGCCGCAGCAGGCTGTCGCCGAGGCCACCATCGGCCAGCGCGCGCCGGCCCGACTCCAGCGGATCGGCGTAGACCGCGATCTCGGCCAGCGGGTGCACCACCTCGTAGTCGCCGATCAACGCCATGAAGTCGCGTCCGGCCGCGCCCCAGGCCTGCAGCAGCGGGTTCTCCTGCACGTGGTCGGCGAACAGGTCCACCGCCCCACCCTCGCGGCGGCGCTGCCACAGCGTCTGCAGATCGCCCCAATAACCCTGCGCCGGGGTCGGCAGGTAGAAGTGCAGCGTGCCGGCGCGCGCCTGCGTGGCCAGCACGCGCAGCACGTCCGGGGAGATGTTGAGCACGGCGAAGGCGAACAGGCGCCGCGGCAGGCCCTGCGGCAGCGGCCCGTCAGGGCGCGCGTAGCGGTCCAGGTATTGGCCGATGCGGCGTGCGCGGTAGGCGCGGCCCGTGGCGATGCGCCGCCACAGCCGCGCCTGCGGATCGTCCGGGTCGGCGCCGCCTTCCCAGCGCAGCAGCCAATCGCGCCGCCAGGCCTGGTACTTCTCGAACACGTTGCTCAGCTCGCCGGCCAGGCTCCACGGCTTGAGCGCATCGCCGTCGGCCAGATAGCCGGCCAACGGCGCCAGCGCCGCATCGCTGCCCAGGTCGGCCTGCAGCGCCGCGTACAGGCGCCAATGCATGGTCGCCATATCCAGGTCGTCGACCGCCGCGCCGAGATTGCGCTCCAGCGCGCGCGCGACGAATTCGCCGGGAGTCAGGAATTCCAGGTTCGCCGCCACCCCGTGCACCGCGGCCAGGGTCGACTGCAGCCAGCGCCGCATCGCCACCTGCGGGATCAGCACCACCTCCGGCGCCAGCAAGGGCTGCCCCGGCGGCGGCCGGCGCAGTTCTTCGGCGAGCAGGGCGGCCAGGGTATCCAGCGCGTTGGACGGATACAGCCGGAAATCGGGCGCGGACGGGGCAGGCATGTGCCGGGCATTGTGCCGGATGCGGGCAGGCGGCGCTGTTCCCTTCTCCCACTGGGAGAAGGTGGCCCGCAGGGGCGGATGAGGGTACGGGCGCAGCCTCGTGCACCCGAACATCGCGAGTCGCTGCGCGCCGGACCCTCACTCCAACCCCTCTCCCGGGGGGAGAGGGGCTAGCTGTTCCTTCTCCCCTCGGGAGAAGGTGCCCCGAAGGGGCGGATGAGGGTATGGGCGCAGCCTCGTGCACCCAAACATCGCGAGTCGCTGCGCGCCGGACCCTCACCCCAACCCCTCTCCCGGGGGGAGAGGGGCTAGCCGCTCCCTTCTCCCACCGGGAGAAGGTGGCCCGAAGGGCCGGATGAGGGTACGGGCGCCAGCCTTGTGCACCCAAACATCGCGGGTCGCTTCGCGCCGGACCC
>NZ_NSGT01000090.1:0-23468 GCF_009192905.1 Xanthomonas sp. LMG 12459 | reverse complement strand
GCGACGCGCGCGTCGCAGCATGCAGGGGTTCCTTGCGGGGGCGCGAACGTCGCGCGATCCGCCCGTGTTGCGCTTGGTCATGCAGGACATGCACTCAATGCCCGCCGTCCATCGGCGTGCCGCTGTACTGTGCTGGGCACGGCATCGCCCGTGCATGACGGCAACTGTCTACGGAATCTCCGCGGTGTCTACGAAACAGCCTTGCTGTCCAAGTGTGACGCAGCGCATGCTGCTGTCGAAGAAAGGATGAGTGCGCACGGACGGCGCAACGCGATCGCGGGGAGCGCGATCCCACCTGCACGACGTTCACCACGATGTTCGGCGCCGCGCCTGCGCGGCGGCGCGGCGCTGCCTGTCCGGCGCGCCGCGACGGATGCCGGCGCTTACAGCTTTTCCACGGAACGAGGGGCAGTGCGATGAAACGTGCGATGGGATTCGCAGCATTGGTCTGTGTAGTGGTCGCGGCGTGCTCTGCCGTGAATCCGGGGTCGGGATCGAAGCCCGGCAGCGGTGGCGGGACGGTCACGGCGACACCCACGCCGGTGGCGGGATCCGGATCGGGGCCCGCGCCAGGCGCAGCGGCCTGCACGCCGCCGGGGCCGCCGGCGCCGTCGTGGTTCCCGCATGCGCAAACGCCGGCGCCGGATTCGGCGGGCTTCGCGTCCAGCAGCAATTGCGAGTTCCATCAGTGGTCGTGGAATACGTTCCTTTGGCTGACCCAGGACGTGGGCGGGCAGCCGCGCTTCCTCAGCATGTCCAGCGATGGCATCGGCGGCGTTGCCGACGGCGTCCTCGATCCGTTGATCGGCCGCTCGCAGCAGGCGCGCACCGTCGAACTGATCGATCAGGCGGGCCCGGACGGCGTGCTGGTGGATCGGCATGGGCGCGCGGTCTATTACTCGATCCATTCCAACGACGTGTTCGGCCAGTTCATCGCCAGCAATCACCTGCAGGATCCGAAGGCGTTGCGTGCCTTCGATCCGACGGCGGCATTTCCGGTCGGCAGCATGACCCTGAAGGCAGCGTGGAAAGTGGTGCAGCCGGGCGAGGACGTATCCACGTTCTATACCCGCCAGGCGCAGATCGCCAAGCTGGGCATGCGCAAGGGCAAGATCATCGCCACCGGCGACACCGAAACCCAGACCGTGGCGCTGGTCGGCTTCCACATCGGCGGCACGGTCGCCGGCCATCCGGAGATGATCTGGGCCACGTTCGAGCACCGCGACAATGCACCGGATGTGGACACGTCGCTCAATCCGGGCCAGCCCGTCTCCGACAAGGACTGGACCTTCTACAAGGCCGGTACCCCGATCGAACAGTGCAACGTCAACGCCGCCGGTGCCGGTGCGCTGACCTTGAACGCGCAGACCCAGACCCTGAGCCCGGTGACCCAGGTCTGCCGCATGGTGCCGTACGGCGGGCAGAAGCCCTGCCCGAGCGGCCAGGACTGCAACATCGCCAACATCCAGTCGATGAACACCTCGGTGCAGAGCCAGTTGAACGACGTGTGGAAGAACTACTTCGAGGTCGGCGCGATCTGGTTCGTGGCCAAGGATGCGTTGGCGCCCAACTGCACGTTCCAGCCGGGTTCGGCCCTGGAATGCATTCCCTCGCCGACACCCGAAGGTGCGCCGCCGCTGCTCACCGGCTCGATCAAGCTGTCCAATTCCACCATCGAGACCTTCACCCAGGTGCAGAGCACGCAGAACAACTGCTTCGCCTGCCACAACACCACCCAGGTGATTTCGCCCGATCCGCGCGCGCAGTCGTTGCCGGGGCTGAACGTCAACATCAGCCATGTGGTGATCAACGACTACTTCCAGGCGCAGTTGCCGCAGAAGGCCCCACCGGCGGCGCGGCCGGCCACGCCGCGCTGAGGCGCGCCCCTCTCATCCGGATCAGGAGCAAGTCACCATGACCAGCAACGTGTTTCGCGTGCATCCGGCAATCGGCATCGGCCGCGTTGGCGACAGCCAGGAGTTCTATCTCGCACCGGTGACCGCGGCCGGCACCCGCGGTGCCGACGGGCTGATGGGCGGTCTGCCGGTGCAGCCCGGCACCGAGTCCACGCCGATCACCGCCGAGCAGTTCCGCGACGCCGACGGCAACGTCAAGCGCCAGGCCGCACGCTTCCACATCTACGCCTACCCCAGCGGCAGTTCCGGCACGTATCCCAACGGCGGCGGCGTGCGCGTGGACGTCGGCAGCTCGATCGACGGCAAGACGGTCAAGGACATCGTGTGGACCGTGCATCTGGCCAACAAGAAGCTCAACAACTATTCGACGGTGAGCCAGGGCGGCCAGTTTCGCGGCATCGGCGCCTATGAGGAGCCCGGCGTGCTGGAGCTGCGCAATCCGGACTACCCGGGCGCGGCCGATCCGGCCGATCCCAACGATCCGACGCGCCTGCGGCAGTTGGTGATCGATCCGGGTCCGCGCGCGCTCAGCGCCGCCGCGGCGGGCAGCGCCGTGGTTGGCTTCGACATGACCAGCACCGCCAGCTACGCCGATGCCAGCGGCACGATCCACCCGCAGCCGGCCTATCCGGTCAGCTTTCCCTCGATGTTCCATACGCTGCACGAACCGCTCGGCAAGCTCGATTCGTTGGGCGACATGCGCGTGGAGGCCAACGGCGCGCTGATCGTGGCCGGCGGTTTCGCCCGCACCTCGGCGGTGATCGGGGCCGATGGCAGTTATCCGCCGCTGGAGGACGCGACCGAGAACGGCCTGTGGTACGACGACGCGGCCGATGGCCCGGTCAATGCCGTGCTGATCTTCAACGACGGATCCACCGCCAGCGTGCAGGGTGCCTGGTACGTCACCGGCGATCCGGGCTATGCGCCGCAGACCCGCAACGTGGTGTCCACCTGGGACGACGTCTACGACGTGTGGGTGCGCGCACTGGGTCTGGTGCCGTCGCTGTACGCCAACAACGCATTCGTCGCCACCTACCAGCCGTCCTTCAGCGACGACATCCAGCCGATCTTCCACGCGGCGATGCTGCAGCGCTGGAACACCAATCTGCCGTCGGGAGCGGTCAAGGGCCACGACATGATCGGGCAGATCCAGCCCACCGACGATCCGAGCGCGAAGATTCCCAACCTGAAGACGCTGATCCGCGACCCGGCCTCCGCCGCCGACACCGAGACCGGCTCGCCGATGATGCCGCTGTCGCTGGGCGATGCGCAGAAGAGCTTTCTCAGCGTCAGTTCCACCCAATACTTCCTGCTGAGCCAGTGGCACGGCAAGAACTACGTGCAGGGCGGCGCACCTGTGCTGGGCCCTGGCGAAGCGCTGGACCGCGTCACCCTGCAGAACTGCCTCGGCGGACGCTACAGCCCGGGCATCGAGGTGTCGTTCCCGATCCGCGACGTGAACCTCTACGTGCAGGACTGGAAGGCCCAGGATTGCGGACCGTTCCGCATCAACCAGGCGCCGCTGGACTACAGCAAAGCGAATCAGGGCAGCGCGTTCCTGAGCTTCGGCTATGTGCCGCTGCAGCAGCACCTGGTGGAGCCGGGCGACCTGTCCAAGTTCATGTCGGTGCCCTGGCACACCGACTACAACTCCTGCGCCACCCATCTGCCCGATCCCAATCCGGGGCAGCAGACCGTCAATCCGAACAACACCTTGTTCTGGTCGTGGCCGGCCGAGCGGCCGTTCGCGGTCTACCCGGCGGCGCTGTGCCAGGTCGACCCCGACGACGACACCTGGTACCTGGGGCCGCAGGTCTATTCGGTGCGTGGCGAAGGCACCGACAGTCCGTATCCGACCAGGGCCGGACGCTTCCAGGCGTACGCGGACTTCGTCGCCAACTGGTCCAAGGTGGGCTTCGTCATCAGTGGCGCGCAGATCGCGCAGGTTTCCGGCAAGCCGCCGTACCCGGCCGAGCTGTTCCTCGAAGTGGCGAGCCAGTTCGATCCGGGCCAGGAGTTCGTGGCGCCGTGGCCGATGGCGAACATGCCGGTCGATCCGAAGGTGTGATGAGCACGCACCTCGGGAGCAGATGGACGTCTCTGGACGGGACACGCCGATGAGCGCGCACGACCGCTGCACCGTCGCCATCGTCGGCGGCGGCGCGGCCGGCTGCGCCACGGCGCTGGCGCTGGCCGCGCGCGGGGTCGGGGACGTGGTCGTGGTCGACATGGGCCGCGCCGCAGGCTGGCGGCTGGGCGAGGCGCTGGCGCCGACCGCCAGTGCCGCGCTGCAGCGGCTGGGCGTGTGGGACGCGTTCCTGATGCAGCAGCCGCTGGCCTCGGCCGGCAGTTGCGCCAGCTGGGGCCGGCCGGAGTTGGGCTACAACGATTTCATCGTCGCCGGCCACGGCAAGGGCTGGCACGTGGACCGCGCCGCCTTCGACGCGATGCTGGCCGCGGCGGTGCCGGCGCAGGGCGGCACGCTGCTGCGCGGCCTGCGCCTGGGCGCGGTCGGTCGCGCCGCCGATGGCGATCACGTGCTGGAACTGCACGAAGAGCAGGGCGGCGTGCGCCGGCTGCGCGCCGGGTTCCTGGTGGACGCCAGCGGCATCGCCGCCGCGGCGGTGCGGCGGCTGGGCGTTGCCCGCAACGAGGTGGATTGCCTGGCCTTCGTCGCCGGTGTGTTCGCGCTGGAGCAGGCCGAGGCGATTCCGTCGCAGGCCTTGCTGGAGGCCTGCGCCGACGGCTGGTGGTATGCGGCGAAGTTGCCGCATGAGCGCTTGATGCTGGCCCTGGCGCTGGAGCCGCGCCGGCAACGTCAGTACCTGGACCGCGACGTGTGGCTGGCGGCGGCGCACCAGACCCGGCATGTCGCGCAGTGGTTGGCGCAGGGCGCGGCGTGCGCACCCGAGGCCGATGGCCTGATCGCCGCACTGGGGCCGTCGGCGATTCTCAGCCGCGTGGTGGGCGCCGACTGGTTGGCAGTGGGCGACGCGGCCAGCGCCTACGATCCGCTGACCGCGCACGGCATCGTCAAGGCCCTGCAGGACGGCGAGGCCGCCGCGCACGCACTGGCGGCGCATCTGCAGGGTGCCGGCGCGGCACCGCTGGCGGCGTACCAGGAGGGCGTGTTCGCGCGCTTCCGCGCCTACCTGCGCGAACGCGGGGCGCTGTACGCGCGCGAGCGGCGTTGGGCGCAGGCGCCGTTCTGGCAGGCGCGGCTGGCGGGGTGATGCCGACCGCCACGCCGTGCGCGAGCGGTAGAGGACGCTGGCGCTCAGATCCCTTCAACGCCAACCACTTGCCGGAGGTATGGGGCTGCCACCGGCGCTATCCGTGCTCGCGTGCCAACGCCGCCGTTTCCGGCGTGACCCAGGGGGGGCGCATTTCCGTTGCATCGCGCGCGAGCCGGTGGCGACCGATCCGCGGTGATCCGCCCACGTTCACTGCGCGGGCGGTGCCGCCGCGGTCAGCTTGACGCTGCTGCGCTCGCGCTTGGACAGCAGCGGCAAGGTCACCGCCTGCTCGCCGGGCGCGGCGTACAGCCACAGCGCACAGCAGGCAGCGTAGGAGGTCAGGTTGCTGCTGCGGAAGGCGACGATGCTGGCGCTGTAGCAATCCGATCCGTGCCGCAGGCGTATGTCGGCGACGTAGTCGAACGTATAGTGACCGGGCCCGTGCCACGGCCATTGCGCGCGTTCTTCGGGGTCGCTGGTCGCTGCTGGAACCGGGCAGCGCGCGTCCGGGTTCGGCCGGCGTTGCCGGCCCTGTGCGTCGAAGCCGAGGCGCTGCAACTCCCGGTCCGCGACCGCGCGCAGTTGCGGGTGCTGCGTCAGCCAGCGTGCGGCGTCCTGCTCTTCGGCCGTGGCGTTCGCAGTATCTGGCGCAGGCGCCAGCGTATGCCGATAGCGGTAGCGCACCTGCAGCACGCGGGAGCTGCTGCGCTCTTGTGGCAGCGGCGATAGCGGGCGCGACAGCGTCAGCGTGTCCTGGAAGTAGTCGCCGTCGCGATAGGCGGCATAGCTGCGGCCGTCGATGCGCAGCCAGTACAGGGTCTGATCGCTGCCGCGGCCGTTGATGCTGAAGGTGCCTGTCGCCGGCGCTGTGTCGGGTGCGGTGTTGGGCAGGGCAAGGAAGCCGTGTACGGGGTCGCGGCGCAGCACCGTGATCTCGGTGAACAGGCCAGTGCCGCCGACATAGGATGTGATCACCAGATCGCGTTGCCCGTCTTCGTCCAGATCGAGCAGGGTGTAGTGGTCGTCGCCGTTTTCGGAAACGTCGTCCTGCGCGGTGCCGGCGTCACCCAGGTATGTGCGCACCGCTTGCCATTCGTCTGCGGTGACGCCGGCCGGTTGCACGAGTGGCGCGGCTGCGGCGCCCGCTGCGGCGAGGTCGAAGCTCACGCCAGCGGTGTCCTCATGGCGCTGTAGCACCGTGTCGATCGGCGTGGGGTTGCTGGCCGGTTCGGCCTCGATCTCGCGGCGCAGTTGCTCGAGTACCTCCGGCAGCGTCGCCGTCCCGGGGGCGGCCGCATGCGCGGGCGCCGGGCATGCGGCCAGTGCGAGCAGCGCCGCCGTCGCCCACGATGTCGGCCGTATCCGTGGCATCCAGCGTGGTGCGGCGGCGAAGCGCGCAGGCGCAGCGGGCGCTGCGGCGCCGCTCATGCGCTGCGCATCCACGGCGGATCCAGCTGCGCGATGCGCGCGAACGCCGGGCAGTCTTCGCGGTGCGCGCCGGGCAGGTAGCCCAGGCTCATCAGGAACTCGCCGGTGATCTCGCCGCCGGTGAAGCGGAAGGTGCGCTTGAACAGCTTGATCCACTCGGCCTTGCTGCGCGGATGCTGCGCGTCCAGCCAGGCGGCGAAGCTGCCGTGGCTGGCCCGCAGGCGCTGGATCACCTGCGCGTTGTGGATCGCCGCCTGCACCTTGAGCCGGTTGCGGATGATCCCGGCATCGCCGAGCAGGCGCAGCACGTCGGCCTCGCCGAAGGCCGCCACCGTGTCCACGTCGAAGCCGGCGTAGGCGGCGCGGAAGCCGGCGCGCTTCTTCAGCATCAGCTCCCAGCTCAGCCCGGCCTGGTTGATCTCCAGCACCAGCCGTTCGAACAGGTCGGCTTCGGCGCGTTGTGGCACGCCGTACTCGTGGTCGTGGTAGTGGCCGTGCACCGGGTGCCCGGGGGCGATATCGCAGTAGCTGCTCATGCGGCGGGTATCCGTCAGTCGATCTGGTCGTTGGGGTCGGCGGGGTACAGCTCGGTCCGCTGGGTACCGGGCAGTTGCAGGTCGGGCCAGCGCCGCGGCAGCACCTGCAGCTTGCCGTCGCGCAGTGCCTGGTACAGCGCCTCGGCGTTGTCGCCGTGGCGCGGGAAGAAATGCGTCCGCGCCACGTCGCGCCAGCCGCTGCCCGGGTCGGTGTGGATCCGGCATTCGACGCCGTAGCCGGCGCTGGCATTGCACAGCAGCACGTCGTCGTGGCCATCGCCATCCAGGTCGCGGCGCAGCGCCACGCAGTGCGCGTGCTCGCGCCGGCAATTGCCGTCCTCGATCGTGCCGGCCAGCAGCGCTTGCCACCAGGCGGCGTCGGGCTCGGCGCTGCCGGCGGCCAGCACGATGCGCTGGCGCACCTGCAGCGGATCGTCGCTGCGCGGCGTTTCGTCGTCCTCGTCGCCCCAGCGCTTCTGTCGCTGCAGCATCCGCTGCAGGCGTTCGCGCTGCACCGTGTCGTCGGCGAACGCGGGCACCTCGCGCAGCGCCTGCACCGCGCGGTAGCCACGGCGGCCGCTGTCGAAGCGCAGGTAGGCCAGGTCCAGTTGCGCGGCGCTGGTGCGGCCATCGGCCAGGCGCTGCAGTTGGTCGCCGACGACCAGGCGGTAGGGGTCCAGCAGCGGCGAACTGGTCGCCAGCGCCAGGCCGATCACCACCCACGACAACACCCGGTTCACCGGCGCCAGCGGCTGCAGCCAGCGCGCGCCCGGGCGCAGCACCGCCCAGGCATAACCGCATGCGTAACCGCAGGCGACCACCGCGACCAGCACCCCGGCAAAGCGCTCGGTACTCCAGCCGTACTGCCCGATGCGCAGCCACAGCGCGTACAGCGCCAGCCCTGCGTAAAGCGGCAGGCTCAGCAGTCCGGCGTCGATCACCCGTTGCAGCCAGGCCGGGTAGGGCGCGTCGGCGGTGCCGTCCTGGTACACCGCATTGACGAACACCACCAGCGTGGCCACCACCGCGATCAGGATGCTGGCCGCAGCCCGGGTCTCCCACAGCGGCTGCAGGCCGGTGAACGGCAGGCTCAGCGCGAACAGCACCGCCACGAACGCCAGCAGCGGCAGCAATCCGGTGCAGATCGCGAACAGGATCTGCCGCATCACCTGCACCGCTCGCTGCTGGGTGCGGCCGATCAGGATGCCCAGGCCGAACATGGTGCCGGTGGCCAGGTAGACGAAGGCGGTCTGCCGGAACAGGTCGCGGAACAGGGTCAGCTTGACCAGCGCGAACAGCGCACCCCACAGCCACAGCACCAGCCAGCAGATCCCCACGAACAGCAGCGCCAGCGCCAGGGTCAGCGCGTTCTGCCAGGCATGCTCGAACAGGTCGCGGTACGGCGCCTGCCAGCGCCCGTGCTGCAGCCGGCACTGCAGCCACGGCAGCAGCACGAACATCGCCAGCGCCACGGTCGCAGCGAACGG
Organism: Xanthomonas sp. LMG 12459; assembly: GCF_009192905.1. Lineage (NCBI taxonomy): Bacteria > Pseudomonadati > Pseudomonadota > Gammaproteobacteria > Lysobacterales > Lysobacteraceae > Xanthomonas > Xanthomonas sp. LMG 12459. The sequence continues at coordinate 14,865 of NZ_NSGT01000090.1, read as the reverse complement.
GCCCAGCACCTGTCCGGCGCGCAGGCCGGGCGCGCCGGTGGCGTTCCACACCGCCCAGGCGGACAGGGCCGCCACCAGCACCGCCACTGCAATGGTGTGCTGCCACAGGCGCAGCGCGCCCAGGTGCCGCACCGACAGCAGGGTCATGGTCGGCACGGTCAGCACCAGGGTGTACCAGCACACCTGACCGCCCAGGGAGCCGAACGGCCACAGGCCGCGCTCGGCGCCGCGCTGCGCCAGGTACAGCAGCGCGCCCTGCAGCAGGGCCACCAGCACGATGAAGGCGCGGGTCTGGCGTGGCAGGTCGGGGGGCGTGTCCATGCGTGCGTGCTCCTGGGCGACCGGTCGCGGCCGCGGTCGGGCGGATTATGGCAGCCCGCCGCAGCCCGGGCAGCGCGCACGCGGGAGGGACGATAGAATGGGGCCATGTCCGCTTTGCCCACGCCTCTGGCCAACCAACTGCTGATCGCGCTGCCGGCGCTGTCCGATCCCAACTTCGCCCGCAGCGTGGCGCTGATCTGCCAGCACGACGAGAACGGCGCGATGGGCGTGGTGGTCAACCGCGCCTCCGAATACACCCTGGGGGAAGTGCTGGAGCAGATGGGCATCGAGACCATCGACGCCACGCTGCGCGAGCAGGTGGTGCTCAGCGGCGGCCCGGTGCATCCGGAGCGCGGCTTCGTCATCCACGACGGCGCGCATGGCTGGGATTCCAGCCTGGCGTTCGCCGACGGCCTGTACCTGACCACCTCGCGCGACGTGCTCGAGGCGATGGCGCGCGGCGAGGGGCCGCGCAACGCGGTGGTCGCGCTGGGCTGCGCCGGCTGGGGCGCCGGCCAACTGGAATACGAACTGGGCGAGAACAGCTGGCTGACCGCACCGGCCGATGCCGAACTGCTGTTCGAGCTGCCGCTGGAGCGGCGCTGGCAGACTGCGGCCGGGCGTATCGGCGTGGACCTGTTCCGCCTCACCGACTACAGCGGGCATGCCTGAGTCCGGCCTGCCTGCGCCTGGCGCGTCCGCGCCCGCCAGCGCCGCGCCCGCGACGATCCGCCGCGACGGCACCGTGCTCGGTTTCGACGTCGGCCACCGCCGCATCGGCGTGGCCGTCGGCAGTTGTTTCGGCAACGGCGCGCGCGCGCTGGCGGTGATCGACGTGCATGCGCAGGGGCCGGACTGGCCGGCGCTGGACCGCCTGCACGCCGAATGGCGGCCGCACGGCCTGGTGGTCGGCGATCCGCTCACCCTCGACGGTGCCGACCAGCCCAACCGCAAGCGCGCGCACGCCTTCGCCCGCGAACTCGGCGCGCGCTACCGCCTGCCGGTGGTGCTGGTCGACGAGCGCTCCAGTTCGGTCGAGGCCGCGCAACGCTTCGCGGTGGATCGTGCCGCCGGCCGCAAGCGCCGCCGCGACGCCGCCGCGCTGGACGCGGTGGCCGCCGCGGTGATCGTGGAGCGCTGGCTGGCCGCGCCCGACGACGCCATTCCCCCTCCCTGATCCACAGCCCGGACCCGCCATGACTGATCCGCAACTCGATTCGAACGGGCGCCTGCGCCACCTGCTGACCCTGGAAGGGCTGCCGCGGGCGACCCTGCTGCAACTGCTGGACCGCGCCGGGCAGATCCGCGACGCGGCGGTGGGCCGGGTCGGCAAGCGCAACGTGCTGGCCGGCACCGCGGTGTGCACGCTGTTCTTCGAACCGTCCACGCGCACCCGCAGTTCGTTCCAGCTGGCCGCGCAGCGGCTCGGTGCCGACGTGCTGAACTTCGACGCCTCCACCTCGTCCACGCGCAAGGGCGAGACCGCGCGCGACACGCTGAAGAACCTGGAAGCGATGGGCGTGCGCGGCTTCGTCGTGCGCCACCCCGAGGACGGCGCGGTGGAGCGTCTGGCCGAGGCGGCGGGCGAGGGCACCGCGCTGATCAACGCCGGCGACGGCCGCAGCGCGCATCCCACCCAGGGCCTGCTCGACATGCTGACCCTGCGCCACGCCAAGGGCGGCGACTTCTCCAAGCTCAAGCTGGTCATCGTCGGCGACGTCAAGCACTCGCGGGTGGCGCGCTCGGACCTGCACGCGCTGCGTACCCTCGGTGCCGGCGAAGTGCGCGTGTGCGGCCCGCGCGCGCTGCTGCCCGACGACGACACCCTGGACGGCTGCGTGGTCGGCGAGGACTTCGACGCCATGCTCGACGGCGTGGACGCGGTGATGATGCTGCGCCTGCAGCGCGAGCGCATGGAGGAAGGCCTGGTGTCCTCGCTGGAGGACTATCACGGCCAGTACGGCCTCACCGCCGAGCGGCTGCGCCGCGCGTCGAAGGATGCAGTGGTGCTGCATCCGGGCCCGATCAACCGCGGCGTGGAGATCACCGACGAGGTCGCCGACGGCGCGCAGTCGTGCATCCTGCGCCAGGTCGCCAACGGCGTGGCGGTGCGCATGGCGGTGCTGGAGACCTTGCTGGGCTGAGCCCGGCGCGCGTCGTCCTGTCGTCGTAGGAGCGGCGCTTGTCCCCTTTTCGGGGATCAGCCGCGACGGGCTTTACCGGGAATGCCCATCGCGGCTGAAGCCGCTGCTACCCCGTCTTGCCGAGCATCCGCTGCCGAAGGTGGCGAACGGCACATTCGCGCCACCCTCAATCGGCCTACCATCGGCGGCGATCCTCCCCACGGACGCCACCATGATCCTTGTCCTGCGCCGCGCTGCGTTCGCCGCGGCCTGCCTCCCGCTTGTCGCCGCCGCCCAGGCCGATGCCGCCACTACCGCCGCCGCGGATGGTGCCGGCACCTACGATCCGCAGGCGCTGTTCGCACCGCTGCAGTTGCCGCAGCCGGCCAACGCCTACCGCAGCGGCGGCGGCGTGCCCGGCCCGCAGTACTGGCAGAACCGCGCCGACTACGACCTGCACGCCACCCTGGAACCGGCCACGCACACGCTGCGCGGCCAGGAGACCATCACCTACAGCAACCGCAGCCCGGACACGCTGGACGTGCTGTGGCTGCAGCTGGACCAGAACCTGTACCGCAGCGATGCCCGCGCCCGCAACTTGCGCGCCGCGCGTGCCGACCGGCCCGCGCCGCAGAGCACCGAGGGCTACCGCATCGCCAAGGTGGAACTGGAGCAGGGCGGCAAGCGCGTGGCGGCCACCTTCCTGATCGACGACACGCGCATGCGCGTGGATCTGCCGCAGCCGCTGGCCAGCGGCAAGGCGCTCAAGCTGCACATCGACTACGCCTACACCGTGCCCGGCACCTGGGGCGGCCGCACCGCGGTCACGCCCACCGCCGACGGCGACATCTACGAGATCGCGCAGTGGTATCCGCGCATGGCGGTGTACGACGACCTGCGCGGCTGGGACACCCAGCCCTACCTGGGCGCGGAGTTCTACCTGGAGTACGGCGATTTCGACTACGCGGTGACGGTGCCCTGGAACTATCTGGTGGCCGGTTCCGGCGAACTGGCGAATCCGGCGCAGGTGCTCACCGCCACCCAGCGCCAGCGCCTCGCGCAGGCGGCCGCCAGCGACAGCACCGTGACCATCCGCGGCGCCGATGAAGTGGGCACGCCGGCCAGCCGGCCCAGCGCCAGCGGCACCCAGACCTGGCGCTTCCACATGGACCACACCCGCGACGTCGCCTTCGCCGCCTCGCCGGCCTTCGTCTGGGATGCGGCGCGGATCAACCTGCCCGAGGGCAAGCATGCGCTGGCGATGTCGGTGTATCCGCGCAGCGCGGTCGGCAGCGACAAGTGGGGCCGCTCCACCGAGTTCGTCAAAGCCTCGATCGAGCACTTCTCGCGGTGGTATCCGTACCCGTGGCCGGCGGCGGTGAACCTGGGCGGCCACGGCGCCGGCATGGAGTACCCCGGCATCGTCTTCGACGACATGGAGGACGGCGGCAAGCAACTGTTCTGGATCACCGCGCACGAACTCGGCCACGGCTGGTTTCCGATGATCGTCGGCTCCAACGAGCGCCGCCATGCGTTCATGGACGAGGGCTTCAACACCTTCATCGACGTCTACGCCTCCGACGCGATCAACCATGGCGAATTCGCGCCCAAGCGCGATGGCGAGTACGCGCCCGGCGGCGGCAACCCGGTGGACGAGATCCTGCCACTGCTGGCCGACGCGCAGGCGCCGACCCTGCTCGATCGCGCCGACGCCACCAGCGAGAAATACCGGCATCCGCTGACCTACTTCAAGGGCGCGCTGGGCCTGGTGCTGCTGCGCGAACAGATCCTCGGTCCGGCGCGCTTCGATCCGGCGTTCCGCAAGTACATCGCCACCTGGGCCTACAAGCACCCCACGCCGTCGGATTTCTTCCGGCTGATGGAGAGCGAGGCCGGCGAGGACCTGAGCTGGTGGTGGCGCGGCTGGTATTTCAACAACTGGCAGCTGGACATGGGCGTGCGCGCGGCGGCCTACGTCGACCACGATCCGGCCAAGGGCCTGCTGGTGACCTTGGGCAGCCGCCAGAAGCTGGTGATGCCGGCGACCTTGCGCATCGACTTCGCCGACGGCAGCCATCTGGATCAGCGCGTGCCGGTGGAGACCTGGATGCAGCAGACCCAGCCGCAGATCCGGGTGCCGAGTACGCAGAAGGTGCTGCACGTGACCCTGGATCCGGACCACGTGCTGCCCGACGCCGACCGCAGCGACAACCGCCTGGACACGGTGAGCTGAGCGCGTTGCGGCCATCCGGCGCCTGTTCGGCGTCGGATGGCCCGCGCAAACGTGCTGCGGCCGCAACATTCGCGGCCGCGCAGCGCCGGCGTGCGCTTGTCCCTGCGCGGTGCGCCGACGGCGATGGCGATGCGCGCGATGCACGGCCGTTCGCCGTCGTTGCCGGCGAGGTGCGTCCAACGCAGCGTGCGTGCGGGAAGCCTGTCCCCGGCTGTCGCTGTCTGTCTCCTGCGGACCGTGCGTGTCCGCTTGTCCTGTCCCGCGCGGCGAACGGAGCGCAGGGTTCCAGTTCTGCGTCGCGGCGATTGCGCGGGCCGCCGCGTGCATTCCAAGAATGCCGCCGGCCCCCACGCCCCGTGCCGGCGCATGCATGCACTGTCATGCGTCCTGCACTCATCGCGACAGATGGGAGAGACATCATGCAGCAGCAGTTCCGCAGGGGCGCACTGGCGCTCGCTCTGGCCGTCGGCGCCGCCCCGGCCTTCGCCGGCCCGGTCGGCTACGGCGCCAACACCACCGGTGGCGGCAACGCCATTCCGGTCAACGTCGCCACGATGGAGGCGATGCAGGCGGCGATCGACAACTACGCCGGCTCCGGCGGCCTGGTGCTCAACTACACCGGCAGCTTCAACTACGCCAGCATCACCGACGTATGCACGCAATGGAAGCTGCCGGCCAAGACCGTGCAGATCAAGAACAAGCGCGACATCACCATCAAGGGGGCGAACGGCTCATCGGCCAACTTCGGCGTGCGCGTGGTCGGCAATGCGCACAACGTCATCATCCGCAACATGACCATCGGCCTGCTGCCCGGCGGCGAGGACGCCGATTCGATCTCGCTGGAAGGCAATTCCAGCGGCCAGCCGTCCAACATCTGGGTGGACCACAACACCATCTTCGCCTCGCTGACCAAATGCTCCGGCGCCGGCGACGCGTCCTTCGACGGCGGCATCGACATGAAGAAGGGCGTCAACCACGTCACCGTGTCGTACAACTACATCCACGACTACCAGAAGGTCGCGCTCAACGGCTACAGCGACAGCGATACCCAGAACGCCGCCGCGCGCACCACCTACCATCACAACCGCTTCGAGAACGTGGAATCGCGCCTGCCGCTGCAGCGGCGCGGGTTGAGCCACATCTACAACAACTACTTCAACAACGTCTTCACCTCCGGCATCAACGTGCGCATGGGCGGGGTGGCGCTGATCGAAGCCAACTACTTCGAGAACATCAAGAACCCGGTGACCTCGCGCGACAGCAGCGAGATCGGCTACTGGGACCTGATCAACAACTACGTCGGCAGCGGCATCACCTGGACGGTGCCGGAGAGCACCAGCAAGCCCTACGCCAACGCCACCACCTGGATCTCGTCCAAGACCTATCCCGAGTCGCTGGGTTACATGTACACGGCGATCCCTGCCGCGCAGGTCAAGGCCAAGGTCATCGCCACCGCCGGTGCCGGCACCAACCTGGCCGAGTAAGGCACGCCGCCTCCGCGCCCGACGGCGCGGAGGCCGGTCGCCCGGGCGGTCGCGGATATATGCCGTTTACGACATTCTTGGTGTGCGCGTGGCACTGCCTGCGGCGGTAAGTGTGACGTGCGCCAGCGCCGATGGGGTGCCTTCTAATCCTTGTTTCACATGGAATTTACGGGTGCGCAACGGTGGCGTGAGGGAGACGCGCAACGTGCACTTCGTAGTCACGATGCTGAGGGGATTTAGGAAACTGTGCGCAGTTGCGCATCAAGATTCCAGGCGGGTCGCCGTTACCTAGTACGAGTACCCGCATGGGACACCCCCGATGCGGCCGGTGCTGGAAGTGTCTTTTCCTTCTTCTCCGTCGCATCGCGCCCAGGCCGTTGGCCCGAGGGTGTCCTGCGCGATCCAGGTCGTGGCGCGGGCTGCTCTCCTTTTCTTACTTGGTGGCCCCTCATGATCGGAATCCTGCAACGCTACAACGTCGGGACGCGGCTCGCGTCCGCCTTCGGCGTCCTCATCCTGCTCTCCTGTGCGCTCGTCGTCGCCGGGCTGCTGACGCTGAAACAGGCGCGCGAGATGATGGACACCATCGTCAACCGGCGCATGCAGATCCTCGATTACACCGGCGAAATGCGCAATGCCAGCGCACAGGTGGCGGTCAATCTGCGCAACATCGTGCTGCCGACGACGCAGGAAGAGAACGAGCGATTCGCCAAGGCCGTCGACCAGCAGCGCCGCTACTACGGCGAGGTCCACGACAAGCTCTATGCGATCCCGGTCAGCGATGCCACCGGCGCGCAGATGCGCAAGGCCATCGACGACGCCTACGATCGGACCCGTCTCGCCAACCAGAAGGTCCTGGACCTGGGCATGGCCAACAAGGCCGATGAGGCATTGAAAGTCCTGATGGCGGAGGCCGGACCGGCGACGCAGCAATGGCAGGAGGCGATCAATACCTATGCCAACCGGCAGCGCACGCGCGGTGCCGAGGCCTACGCCGGCGCCAACGTCGCGATGGACCGCGGCCGCAGCCTGCTGGTGGCCGGTGGCGTGCTCGTGGTGCTGGTCAGCGGCCTGCTGGCCTGGCTGATCACCCGCAGCCTGACCGTGCCGCTGACCCGCGCCACGCGTATCGCCGAGGCCATCGCCAGCGGCAAGCTCGACAACGACGTACGCACCGACGCCCGCGACGAAACCGGACGTCTGCTGGTCGCGATGCAGGGCATGCAGCAGCAGGTCAGCAACCTGATCGGCGCGCAGTTGGAAATGGCCAAGCGCCACGATGCGGGCGAAGTCAGCCACCGCATCGAAGCGCAGGCCTTCCCGGGCGACTACGGGCGCATGGCGGCCGAGACCAATGCGCTGGTGGCCTCGCACCTGGCGGTGAAGACGCGCCTGGCGCAGATCATGGGCCGCTACGCGATCGGCGACCTGTCGCAGGACATGGACCGCCTGCCCGGCGAGGAGGCGGTGCTGAGCCAGACCATGGACGAGGTCAAGGCCAACCTGTCGGCGATGAACGGGCAGATCAAGCAGCTGGCGACGTCCGCCGCCGACGGCGACTTCAGCGCGCGCGGCGACGCCGAGCGCTTCCAGTACGACTTCCGGGTGATGGTGGACAGCCTCAACCAGCTGATGGCCACCGCCGATGGCAACCTGCAGGCGCTGTCGACCCTGCTGCAGGCGATCGCCGCGGGCGATCTGACCGCGCGCATGCACGGCGACTTCCGCGGCGTGTTCGCGCAGATGCGAGACGACGCCAATGCCACGGCCGAGCAGCTGGCCGGCATCGTCGGACGCATCAAGCACTCGGCGGTGTCGATCAATGCCGCGGCCAGCGAGATCGCCGCCGGCAACGACGATCTGTCACGCCGCACCGAGCAGCAGGCCGCCAGCCTGGAAGAAACCGCAGCCTCGATGGAGGAACTGACCTCCACCGTTCGCCAGAACGCCGAGCACGCGCGCCAGGCCAATCAGCTCGCCGCCGGTGCGGCCTCGGTCGCCTCGCAGGGCGGCGACGTGGTCGGCCAGGTGGTGACCACCATGAGCGGCATCGAGGATGCGTCGCGGCGCATCGCCGACATCATCTCGGTGATCGACGGCATCGCCTTCCAGACCAACATCCTGGCCCTCAACGCGGCGGTGGAAGCCGCGCGTGCCGGCGACCAGGGGCGCGGCTTCGCCGTGGTCGCCAGCGAGGTACGCACGCTGGCGCAGCGCTCGGCCAGCGCGGCCAAGGAGATCAAGAGTCTGATCGACGATTCGGTGAGCCGCGTCGCCGAAGGCTCGGTCCTGGTCGACCGGGCCGGCAAGACCATGACCGAGATCGTGACCTCGGTGCAGCGTGTCACCGACATCATGGGGGAAATCTCCGCCGCCTCGCAGGAGCAGTCGGCCGGCATCGAGCAGGTCAACCAGACCGTGACGCAGATGGACGAGAGCACCCAGCAGAACGCGGCCTTGGTGGAAGAGGCCAGTGCGGCGGCGCGCTCGATGGAGCAGCAGGCGGTGGAACTGAGCCAGGCGGTGGCGCTGTTCAAGCTCGACGCATCGGCGGCCACGCCGGTAGCGCAGGCGCCGCGGCACCAGGCCACCGCGACGCCCGCGGGCAAGCGCAGCGTCCTTCCGGCAGCGGCCAAGGCCGCACCTGCGCGGCGTGCGGCGCAGCCGGCGGCGGCGATGGCGCTGGACAAGGATTGGCAGGAGTTCTGAGCCGCACGGCGCCTGTCATCGGCGAGCGGCGCAATGCGCGTCGCTCGCCTGTCGCGTGGCGGTTGCCTTGCGGCTGCCGGTGCCGCATCCCGCAGATCCGAGGATGTTCCACTGCGGTCGCGATGCCATGCCTGCCTTGGCGCGGCACGCTGTTTCTGACCGACGCCCACGCCGCGCGCGTGGGCGTGCTGCTCCGTCCTCACGCCTGCGTGGGGCTTACGCGCGTGTGCCCGCGTGAGCATCCAGCATGTCGTCACGGGCGCCGCCGCCGTGCGGCAGACGCAGTGCGCGTGATGCGACGCGTCCCTTGTACGACAGCATCGCTGCCGCCGTGGCTGCGGCCGCGGGTTCCGGCCGACGCTGCGAAGTGACCGCGATCGCGTTCCTGGTCTTCGCACCGTGTGTCGAGGTCGCCGGTGTGCGGCCAATCGGAAAACTTTTTCCTCGCTGCGACCTCGCGCCGCAAGCAAGCGTCGTGCCGGCCGTTGCAACATGACGTGCACGCGCTCTTCACGCGAAAACGCCGATCCGGACGCTGTGCGAATGGCCTCTCCACATCCCTGTGATGTGCCTGAGGGTGTTCAATAAATTCCGTGCAATCGCCTCTCAAGTCCCCGCGCTGGGCGCCGTTACATCGCCCGCACATCGAGCGGAATGCGTCATCAAGCGTCTGATTAAAAACGCTTTTTCACGACTCATTCATCTCGTTCGATGCGGGCGCGCACAACGGCGGCTGGTCGGCGTGCGTGGTCCGCGGCGTTCCATCGCCCCTCTCATTCCCCCAAAGGCCATTCCATGATTGCATTCCTTCAGCGCTACAACGTCGGTGCCCGGCTCGCCACCGCGTTCGGCATCCTCATCCTGTTGTCCTCGGCGCTGGTCGTCGCCGGGCTTCTGACCCTGTTCCAGGCGCGCGAGCGACTGGACGGCATCGTCAACCGCAACATCGCCGCCATCCGCGCGTCCAGCGACATGCTCAACGCCAGTTCGGTCGTGGCCATCAATGTCCGCAACATCGTGTTGCCGACCTCCCAGGAAGACAACATCCGCTTCGCCAAGGTCATCGTCGAGCAGCGCGCACGCTACCAGGAGGCGCGCAAGCGGGCGGGCGCCATCCCCAGCGGTGCGCAGAGCCAGGCCGTGCTGGAGGACGTCGATCGCGCCCGGCAGATGACCGTGGACGTCAACAACCGGGTGATGGATCTGGGCATGCACGACAAGCCGGACGAGGCCCTGGCCCTGCTGATGCGGGAGTCCGCGCCGCTGACGCAGAAATGGCAGGACGCCATCGCCCGCTATGCCGATCTGCAGGCCACCCGCAGCAACGAGGCCTATGCGGAAGCGACGGCGGCGATGGCGCGTGGGCGCGCCATGCTCATCGCCGGCGGACTGGCGGTGGTGCTGGTCAGCAGCCTGCTGGCGTGGCTGATCACCCGCAGCCTGACCGTGCCGCTGAATCGCGCCACCCGTGCCGCCGAGGCCATCGCAGCCGGCCGCCTGGACAACGACGTGGCCACCGACGCGCGTGACGAACCCGGCCGCCTGCTGCTGGCGATGGGTGGGATGCAGACGCAGTTGCAGCGCTTCTCCCGCGAAACCGCGTTGATGATCGAGCTGCACGCCGACAAGGACATCAGCCACCGCATGCCGCAGGACTTCCCCGGCGTGTACGGCGAACTGAGCAAGGGCATCAACACCATGATGTTCGAGCACCTGGACGCTATCGTCGAGGCGGTCGAGATCCTCAACGAATACGCCAACGGCGATCTGCGCCGCGACGCGCGCCGGCTGCCCGGCAGCCGTGCGGTGCTGCACGAGTCGATGGATGCGGCCAAGGCCAGCCTGCTGGCGATCAATACCGAGATCAAGCGCCTGGCCGCGTCGGCCGCGGCCGGCGACTTCAGTGCCCGCGGCGATGCGGCCAGTTTCCAGCACGACTTCCGGCTGATGGTGCAGGACCTCAACGCGATGATGGAGGTCAGCGACCGCAACCTGGGCAAGCTGTCCGCCCTGCTGCAGGCGATCGCCGCCGGCGACCTCACCGCACGCATGCACGGCGACTTCCACGGCGTGTTCGCCCGGATGCGCGACGACGCCAACGCCACCGCCGACCAGTTGACCGGCATCGTCGGCCGCATCCAGACCGCCGCGGTCAGCATCAATGCGGCCGCCAGCGAAATCGCCACCGGCAACGACGACCTGTCGCGCCGCACCGAGCAGCAGGCCGCCAGCCTGGAAGAAACCGCCGCGTCGATGGAGGAGCTGACCTCCACGGTCAAGCAGAACGCCGAGCACGCGCGCCAGGCCAACCAGCTCGCCAGCGGCGCGGCGTCGGTCGCGTCCCAGGGCGGTGCCGTGGTCGGTCAGGTGGTCGAGACCATGAGCGGCATCGAGGCCTCGTCGAAGAAGATCGCCGACATCATCGGCGTGATCGACGGCATCGCTTTCCAGACCAATATCCTAGCGCTCAACGCGGCGGTGGAAGCGGCACGTGCCGGCGAGCAGGGCCGCGGGTTCGCGGTCGTTGCCAGCGAAGTGCGCACCCTGGCGCAGCGTTCGGCCAATGCCGCCAAGGAGATCAAGACGCTGATCGACGATTCGGTGACCCGCGTCGCCGAAGGCTCGGCGCTGGTCGACCGGGCCGGCAGCACCATGCAGGAGATCGTGGCGTCGGTGCAGCGGGTGACCGACATCATGGGCGAGATCTCGGCGGCGTCGCAGGAGCAGTCGGCGGGCATCGAGCAGGTCAACCAGACCGTCACCCAGATGGACGAAAGCACGCAGCAGAACGCGGCGCTGGTGGAAGAAGCCACGGCGGCGGCGCGCTCGATGGAGCAGCAGTCGGTGGAGCTGACCCAGGCCGTGGCGCTGTTCAAGCTGGACGGCGCGCCGGCTGCGGCGCCGATGCCGGCTCCGTTGCCGCGCGGCAGGCACGCGACGCAGACGATGACGCGCAGTCCGCGCCCGCAGGCCGCGGTCGCACCGGCACGCCGCGCGCCGTCGTTCGCGGCGGCGGTGGCGCTGGACAAGGACTGGCAGGAGTTCTGAGTCGTTGCGGTCCGGTCGCCGGACTGTCGTTGGTGCGGCCGCCTTCCTCGGAAGGCGGCCGTACGCGTTTGCCGATCGCTCGCCGGGCGACGGGGCCGATCAGGGCACCCGCGTCCGCCGATCGACGGCGCTGGGTCACGCTGCGGCCGCCGGGCGCGGCCGCAGCGCGGTCGGCACTTACTGCGGCGGCTTGGTCTGCGGGCTCTTGATCACGTACGAGGTGATGTACTCGCCGTTGGAGCCGTAGACCACCACGATGGTGGTGTTGGCGTCGCGGTAGACCACGGTGGCGTTGCACGGGCAACTCGCCGCGGCGGTGACCATGCCCAGCGGCTGGTTCTTCGCGTCGTTGACCGCGATCATCTGCTCCTCGGCGGCGCTGCCGATCGGCAGCCGTGCCTCGGTGCCCGGCGTGGCGGTGAGCACGGTGATGACCTCGTCCCGCAACGAGTTGATCTGCACGAAGCGCAGGCCGGCCTTCTCGAACGTGTAGACCTTGAACAGCGGCGACAGGCTGACGTTCTTCTTGCCGATGGGCAGGCGTTCGCCCATGCCCTGGATGGCATCGGCGGCGTTGAGCGGGGCGCGCTCGGCGGCCTGCAGGCAGGGCACGGCCAGCGCGGCCGCCAGCACCGTCAGGGTCAGCAACGGTTTGATCATGGTGTCTCTCCTTGTCTGGATGGTACGGACCTGTACGCCATGGGACGAGCGGCAGCCGTGGTCCTTTCCGGCCGGAGCGCCCGCAACGGGCCGTCTCCCGGCCCGTCGTCGCCTGCCGTCCTCCTGGCTCCGCGTGCATGCCCTCATCGGCTGGTACGGAGACAGGAGATTCGGTGGGCGTCGAGTTCAGTATTTCTGACGTTAGTATCGCTGTCAATATGCAAAATCAACGAGATGGAGCAAAAGTCGGCGATGGCTGCGGGTAAGGCATATCCGTACCTGTCGGGCATCGAGCGGTGCCGTCGTCTTGCCGGACGTGGGAGGGCCGCCAGCAAGGCGCTCGCCGTCCGCCGCGGCGGTGTGCATCGCGGCCGCGTGCGCGGATCCGCGCTGCGTTGCAGCAGCCATGCCACCGCTGTGCGCCGATCCGCGCTCGCAGGCGGCCAAACGCGCGCGTAGCCGCACGGCATCGTCGCCAGCCTGTATCGTGTCGCGTTTTCCGCACCCGACCGAGCCGATGCCGCATCCGTCCGCGCCTGTCCCGCCTGCCGCCGCACCCGCCTTGCGCCATGCGCTGAAACCGCGGCAACTGATCATGATGGGATTGGGCAGCGCGATCGGCGCCGGCCTGTTCCTGGGCTCCGGCGTCGGCGTGCACGCGGCAGGGCCCGCGGTGCTGATTTCTTATCTGGTCGCCGGCGCGCTGGTGATCATCGTGATGAACGCGTTGGGCGAGATGGCGGCTGCCAAGCCGGCCAGCGGTGCGTTCTCGGTGTACGCCGCCGACGCGATGGGTCCGACTGCCGGCGCCACCGTGGGCTGGCTGTGGTGGCTGCAGCTGGTGATCGTGATCGCCGCCGAGGCGGTGGGCGCCGCCGGCCTGCTGGCGACGGTGTGGCCGGGCTTGCCGGTGCCGTTGGCCGCGATCGCGTTCATGGCCGCGTTCACCGCGATCAACCTGCTGGGCGTGCGCAATTTCGGCGAGTTCGAATTCTGGTTCGCCATCCTCAAGGTCGCGGCGATCGTCGGCTTCATCCTGGTCGGCATCGCCTTGCTGGCCGGCTGGCTGCCCGGGGTGGCCTCGCCGGGCCTGTCCAACGTCACCGGCAACGGCGGCTTCGCGCCGAAGGGCCTGGCTGGCATCGGTGCCGCGCTGCTGGTGGTGGTGTTCGCGTTCGGCGGCACCGAGATCGTGGCGGTGGCCGCGGCGGAGACCGCCGATCCGGAGCGCAGCATCGCCCGCGCCATCCGCACCGTCGCCTGGCGCATCCTGGTGTTCTACATCGGCTCGCTGAGCGTGATCATCGCGGTGGTGCCGTGGCAGAGCGAGGCGCTGAGTTCGCCGTTCGCCGCGGTGCTGCAGGTGGCCCGGATTCCCGGCGCCGCCACCGGCATCACCCTGATCGCGGTGATCGCGCTGCTGTCGGCGCTCAACGCCAATCTCTACGGTGCCTCGCGGATGATCTTCTCGCTGGCCCAGCGCGGCGAAGCGCCGCGCGCGCTGGCCGCGTCCAGCCGCCAGCAGGTACCGTGGCTGGCGGTGCTGGCCAGCGTGCTGTTCGGCTTCGTCGCTGCGGTGCTGGAGCTGCTGTATCCCAACCGCGTGCTGCCGGTGCTGCTGAACATCGTCGGCGCCACCTGCCTGCTGGTGTGGACGATCTCGCTGCTGTCGCAGCTGATCCTGCGTGCGCGCGCCGACCGTGCCGGCACCCGCCTGCCGTTCCGCATGCGCGGCTATCCGGTGCTCACCGTGCTGGCGCTGGCGATCCTGGCGCTGATCTTCGGCCTGCTGGTGGCCTCGCCGGACACCCGTACGCAGTTCCTGTCGATGGCGGCGCTGACCGCGGTGATCGCCGTGGTCAGGGGCGTGGCGCGGCGGCTGCGCGCGGGGTAGGGCGCGCGCTCCAGCGGTGGCGGCATGCCGTTGTGGGAGGGACTGCCGTCCCGATGCGTGAGGGTGTCGGCCGGTGTCGGGCTTCGCTCGTGGCGACTGACGTCGCTCCCACAGGCGCGGGCTCCGCGCGCGTCATGTCCGCTGCCGTAACAGCGGCGCTTGTTGCTTTTCATGGATCAACCGCGGCAGTTGCCGTGGTAAGCCTGTCGCGGCTGAAGCCGCTCCTTGTATCTGGACATGTCGCCCCTAAACAGGCGTCATGTCTTCCGACTGATCATCGGAGGAGGTGCGGGAGGTCCAGTCGCTCCTAAAGCTTCGAGCTTGCATCGTAGATCGGCTCCGCCCTCCACATGCTGGCCCTTGTGTGTCCGAACGGTATCCAGAGTCCGCCCA
>NZ_NSGT01000009.1:0-51882 GCF_009192905.1 Xanthomonas sp. LMG 12459 | reverse complement strand
CACGAGGCTGCGCCCGGACCCTCACCCCAACCCCTCTCCCGGGGGGAGAGGGGCTTATCCGTGCTCCGTTGGGAGTGGGGTGGCTTCCATCCCGCGCGCCGCATAGAAGGACCGCCGGAACTGGGCAAAGGTTCCCGCGGCGATCGCCGCGCGCATGTCGGCCATCAGCTTCTGGTAGTACCAGAGGTTGTGCAGGGTGCCCAGCATCGGCGCCAGCATCTCGTTGCAGCGGTCCAGGTGGCGCAGGTAGGCGCGGGTGTAGCCGCTGCTGCAGGCATGGCAGCCGCAGCCCGGCTCGATCGGATCGAGGTCGCGCTCGTACTTGGCGTTGCGGATGCGCACCGTGCCGAACGAGGTGAAATAGTGGCCGTTGCGCGCGTTGCGGGTCGGCATCACGCAGTCGAACATGTCCACGCCGCGGGCCACGCCCTCGACCAGGTCCTCCGGGCGTCCCACGCCCATCAGGTAGCGCGGGCGGTCGCCGGGCAGGCGCGGATGCAGGTGCTCGAGCATGGCGTTGCGCTCGTGCTCCGGCTCGCCCACCGCCAGGCCGCCGATCGCGTAGCCGTCGAAGCCGATCGCCTGCAGGCCCTCGATCGAGCGGCTGCGCAGGTCCGCATGCACGCCGCCCTGGACGATGCCGAACAGCGCGGCGTCGTTGCCCAGCGCATCGTGCGCGTCGCGCGAGCGCTGCGCCCAGCGCAGGCTCAGCTCCATCGAGCGCCGCGCCACGTCCTCGGTGGCCGGGTACGGGGTGCACTCGTCGAAGATCATCACGATGTCCGAATCGAGCACCCGCTGGATCTTCATGCTCTCCTCCGGCCCCAGGAACACCTTGGCGCCGTCGGTCGGCGAGGCGAAGGTGACGCCCTGCTCGCTGATCTTGCGTCGGTGCGCCAGCGAGAACACCTGGAAGCCGCCGGAATCGGTCAGGATCGGCCCGTCCCAGCGGGCAAAGCCGTGCAGGCCGCCGTGATCGCCGATCACGTCTAGGCCCGGGCGCAGGTACAGGTGGAAGGTGTTGCCGAGGATGATCTGCGCGCCCAGCGCCTTGATCTGTTCGGGCAGCACGCCCTTGACCGAGCCGTAGGTGCCCACCGGCATGAACGCGGGAGTCTCGACCGTCCCGCGCGGGAAGGTCAGGCGGCCGCGGCGCGCGGCGCCGTCGGTGGTGTGGAGCTGGAACTGCAATCGGGACATGGTCTGGCGAATCTCGGTAAGCCGGGCATTGTCGCATTGCCGGGCCATCGGCGCCGAACCGCCTGGCGGTGCGCCGCCCAGGGAACACCACGGTCGGCTGGTCGGATGCGCGTCGGGCACGCACAGCGCGGGCCCCGCCCAGGACCATGCCGCGGCGCGTACCCGGCGCCGCCCCGCCCTGGCGGCACGACGCCGATGTCGCGCCGTCGCCGGCCATCCTGGATGGCGAGCCGCGTCAGTCCGCCGCGACGAAGCCGCCGGTCTGGCGCGCCCACAGCCGCGCGTACAGCCCGCCGCGGGCGACCAGCTCGGCATGGGTGCCGGTCTCGACGATGGCGCCGCGGTCCATCACCACCAGCCGGTCCATCCGCGCGATGGTGGAGAGCCGGTGGGCGATCGCGATCACCGTCTTGCCGGCCATCAGTTCGTCCAGGCTGTCCTGGATCGCCGCCTCCACTTCCGAATCCAGCGCCGAGGTGGCCTCGTCCAGGATCAGGATCGGCGCGTCCTTGAGCAGCACGCGGGCGATGGCGATGCGCTGGCGCTGGCCGCCAGACAGCTTCACGCCGCGCTCGCCGACCTGCGCGTCGTAGCCGCGCTGGCCCTCGCCGTCCTGCAACTGCTCGATGAACTCGTCGGCGCGCGCCTTGGCCACCGCGGCGCGCAATTGCGCCTCGCTGGCGTCGGGGCGGCCGTACAGCAGGTTGTCGCGGATCGAGCGGTGCAGCAGCGAGGTGTCCTGGGTGACCAGGCCGATCTGCTGGCGCAGGCTCTCCTGGGTGACGCCGGCGATGTCCTGGCCGTCGATCAGGATGCGGCCCTGCTCCAGGTCGTACAGCCGCAGCAGCACGTTGACCAGGGTCGACTTGCCGGCGCCGGACGGCCCGACCAGGCCGATCTTCTCGCCCGCGCGCACCTGCAGGTCGAGCCCGGCGATGACCCCGCCGCGCTTGCCGTAATGGAAGTGGATGTGCTCGAAGCGGACCTCGCCGCGCTCCACGCGCAGCGGCACCGCGTCGGCGCGATCCTGCACCTGCGCCGGCTGCGCGATGGTCTCCATGCCGTCCTGCACCGCACCGATGTCCTCGAAGATGCCGTTGACCGTCCACATGATCCAGCCGGACATGTTGTGGATGCGGATCACCAGGCCGGTGGCCAGGGTGATCGCGCCCACGCTGATCTGTCCGCGGCTCCACAGCCACAGCGCCAGCCCGCAGGTCACCGCGATCAGGAAGCCGTTGATGATGGCGATGGCGCTGTCCATAGCGGTGGTCATGCGGGTCTGCCCGCGGTGCTTGACCGCCAGCTCGTCGATCGCCTCGCGCACGTAGGCCTGCTCGCGCCCGGCATGCGAGAACAGCTTGAGCGTGGCGATGTTGGTGTAGCCGTCGACGATGCGGCCCATCGCCTTGGAGCGCGCGTCCGAGGCGATCCAGGCGCGCTGCTTCATCCGCGGCACGAAGTAGACCATCAGCGCCACGTAGGCCAGCACCCACACCAGCAACGGCGCCATCAGCCAGGGATCGGCCTGGGCGAACAGGTACAGCGCGCTGCCGGTGTAGACCACGATGTACCAGAGCGCATCGACCATCTGCACCGCCGACTCGCGCAGCGAGGTGCCGGTCTGCATGACCCGGTTGGCGATGCGCCCGGCGAAGTCGTTCTGGAAGAAGCCCAGGCTCTGCCGCACCACGTAGTTGTGCATCAGCCAGCGCGCGCGGTTGCTCAGGCCGGGCACGATGGCCTGGTTCACCAGCAGGTTGTGCAGGGCCACGAACAACGGCCGCGCCAGCAGCACGACGAACGCCATCCACAGCAGCTCGCCGGCATGGCGCTGGAAGAAGTCCGGCCCCGGCTGCTCGGCGACCATGTCGACGATGCGCCCGAGGAAGTCGAACATCGCCACTTCCACCAGGGCCAACGCGAGACCGGCCAGCAGCGTGGCGAGCAGCAACGGCCACAGCGGGCGCAGATAGTGCAGATAGAAGCGCACCACCCCACGCGGCGGCATCTGCGTCTCGATCTTCGGAAAGACCTCGATCAGGGACTCGAACCAGCGGAACATCGCCACGTCACGCCTGAAAAGGGGCGTCAGGGTAGCGTATTCGGCGTCACGCTTCGTGACGCTGGGAATGGGGAGTGGAGAATGGGGAATCGTAAAAGCGGGCGTCCGTGCGCATCGCTTTCCCTTGCGGGAGCGGCTTCAGTCGCGACGCGGTAGCGCCGGGATTGGGGATTCGCGACAGTGGCTCCTCCATCGTTCCCCCTCGCAGGAGCGGCTTCAGCCGCGACTGGCTTCACCGAGGAAGCCCGGTCGCGGTCGAAGCCGCTCCTACCATTCCCTATTCCCCATTCCCGATTCCCAGCAGTCACTCCACCGGCGTCAGCACCAGATCCTGGAAATCGAAGCTGAAATCGGTCAGCGGCGAGATCGCCTGCATGCGCGCCTCGCGCACCTTGCCGTCGGCGGTCAGGGCGAAGCTCAGGAAGGCGTCGGCGTTGAGCGAGCGGTCGCGCCAGCGCACGATGAAGGTGTCGTGCTGCCAGTGCTCCAGGGTGCCGACCAGCTGCGCGGTCTTGCTGAACTGCAGTTCCAGGCGCTTGCCCTGCTGGCGCACCACCACATCGCCGTACCACGGGTCGCGGTAGGTGCCGGCGTAGCCGGACAGCGGCAGCGACGGCGTGGACTTGGCGTCGCGGGCCGCGACGTGCTTGGCCCAGTCCTCGTCGGCATTGGCATCGGCCTTGGCCACGGCCCTGGCGTAGGCGGCGGTCCAGTCGGTCGCCGGCGCGCCCAGGTAGGCGTCCAGCACGCGCAGGGTGATCGCGTTGAAGGCGGCGCCGACCTCCTGGTTGGTCAGCACGATCACGCCCAGCTTGCGCTCCGGCACCAGGGTCAGCCGCGAGACCATGCCCGGCCAGCCGCCGGTGTGCCAGACCAGCTTGGCGCCGCGGTAGTCGCTCAGGCTCCAGCCCTCGCCGTAGCCTGCGAAGTTGGGCTTGGCCGGCAGCAGTTCCGGGACGCTCGGCTCGGAGATCGCGATCGGCGTGATCATCTGCCACATCTCCTGCTGGCGCTGCGCACTGAACAACTGCCGCGCTTGGCCATCGGCCGCCGGCAGGCGGCCGCCGTCGAGCTGCACCTGCATCCACTTGGCCATGTCGTGCACATTGGCGTAGATGCCGCCGGCACCGGAATTGTTGGACCAGGTCAGCGGCGCCACCGTGCGCAACTCGCGGAAGTCGAACTTGGCGTGGCCGACCGCGGCCTCGTCGCCGGGCTGCAGGTGGTCGCTGTTGATGCGCGCGCCGGTCATGCCCACCGGCACGAAGATGCGCTGGCGCACGAACTCGGCGTAGCTCTGCCCGGACACCTGCTCGATCAGCTTCTGCGCCACCGCGTACAGGATGTTGTCGTAGGCGTAGCGGTCGCGGAAACCGCCCTTCAGCGGCACATGCGCCAGGCGCCGCACCACCTCTTCGTTGCTGTAACTGGTGGCCGGCCAGAACAGCAGGTCGCCGGCGCCGAGGCTCAGGCCGCTGCGATGGCTGAGCAGGTCGCGCACGCGCATCTCGCGGGTGACGTAGGCGTCGGACATCTGGAACCACGGCAGGTGGTCCACCACCCGGTCCTCGAGCTTGAGCTTGCCTTCGTCGGCCAGGATCGACAGCGCGGCGGAGGTGAAGGCCTTGGTATTGGAGGCGATGGCGAACAGGGTCTGCGCGTCCACCGGTTCCGGCTTGCCGAGTTCGCGCACGCCATAGCCGCGCTCCAGCACCACCTGCCCGTCCTTGACGATGGCGATGGCGATGCCGGGCACGTCGAACTGCTTGCGCACCCGCTCCACCTGCGCGTCCAGGTCCTGCAGCCCGGGCGGCAATGCGGCCGGGGCCGGTGCGGGGGCCGCGGCGGGGACAGGCGCCTGCGCCTGCACGGTGGCGCTCATCGCCAGCAACAGGCCGCAGCCCATCGAGATGCTCTTCAACTGCGTCGCTCCTGAAGAAGGGAAACCAAGGCCGCACACTGGCGCGCGCGTCCCGGCGAGTGTAGAGCCTGCCGGGCCGTTTGCGGCGGACCAAGGCGCGCCGCTGCAACGCCGCGTAGTGCCAGATGCGGTCCAGACGCGGGTGGCCGCTACTGCCAACGTCCAACTCGCACGCAGCGGCCAGCGGAGTTGGCGGCCATTCCCGCCCTGCACGCACGCATGGCGCACGCCATCGCGCAGGCGACGAACACGCGGCACAGGCACACGCCGCGCACCGCCCAGCGACGCCACCAGGCCACTGACACCCACGACCACACCCCGCAACGCCGCGCTGCGGCACAATCGCTCCCCGCCTGCCGCCGGACACGCCCGCATGAACGATCTCTTCGACTCCGCCCCGGCCGCGCCGGACGGCATCCGCGTCGGCATCGGCGGCTGGACCTACGCGCCGTGGCGCGGCGGCATGTTCTATCCGCAGGGCCTGGTGCAGCGCCGCGAGCTGGAATACGCCAGCCGCCACGTCACCAGCATCGAGATCAACGGCACCTACTACGGCGCGCAGAAGCCGGAGACCTATGCGCGCTGGCGCGACGAGACGCCGCCGGGCTTCCTGTTCTCGGCCAAGGCGCCCAAGCGCATCACCGCATTGCGGCGGCTGGCCGGCGCCAGCACGCAGATCGAGGATTTCGTCGGCGGCATCGCCAACCTCGGCGACCGCCTCGGCCCGCTGCTGTGGCAGTTCGAGCACGGCCACCGCCTGGACCTGGACGACCTGGCCGCGTTCCTGGACCTGTTGCCGCGCAAGACCGACGGGCGCCTTCTGCGCCACGTGCTGGAAGTGCGCGACCCGGCCTGCGTCGGACCGGAACTGCTGCACCTGACCCGCCGGCACGGCGTGGCCACGGTGTTCACCGATTCGCCCGAGTTCCCCTCCTTCGCCGACCTGGGCGCCGACTTCGTCTATGCGCGGCTGATGCGCAGTCGCGCCGGCGTCGCCCATGGCTACCCGCCGAAGGAATTGCAGACCTGGGCCGCGCACGCGCAGGCCTGGCGCCGCGGCGAGGATCCGCAGGCGCTGCCGCACGCCGATACGGCCGTGGCCAAGACCACGCCGCGCGAGGTCTTCGTCTACTTCATCAGCGCCGCCAAGGAACGCAATCCCGCCGCGGCGATGGCTCTGCTGAAGATGCTGGGGTCCGCCGCACAGGCATGACGCGCTCGACCACGCGCACGCGCACGCGACGCCCGGCACGGCGCAAGCGCGACCGTGGCCGCCGCGGTCGCAAGACGGCTGAACCGGACCCCGAGCGCGCGCACTCGGCGACACCTGGCGGTCGCCGCGCTGCGGTACAACACCGCCCGTCCGGCGCGGTCGCCGGGCCGCGGCCGCGGGCCGCGCCTGCACACGCGGAGTCCCTCGATGCGGATCAAACAGACCCTCGAACGTCTTCCCGGCGGCATGATGCTGGCGCCGCTGCTGCTCGGCGCGCTCTGCCACACCGTGTGGCCGCAGGCCGGCGCCTGGTTCGGCTCGTTCACCCAGGGCCTGATCGGCGGGCTGGTGCCGATCCTGGCGGTGTGGTGCTTCTGCCTGGGCGCCTCGATCCGGCTGCGCAGCGGCGGCCGCGTGTTGCGCGCCTCCGGCGTGCTGGTGCTGACCAAGATCGCGGTGGCGTGGCTGACCGCGGTGATCGCCGCGCGACTGTTGCCGCCGGGCGGCATCGTCTCCGGCATCTGGAGCGGCATGTCGGTGCTGGCGCTGGTCGCGGCGATGGACATGACCAATGCCGGCCTGTTCGCCGCGCTCATGCAGCAGTACGGCCGCCGCGGCGAGGCCGGGGCGATGGCGCTGATGTCGCTGGAATCCGGCCCGCTGGTGACCATGCTGATCCTCGGCACCGCCGGCGTCGCCAACTTCGAACCGCGGCTGCTGCTCGGCGCGGTGCTGCCGCTGCTGGCCGGTTTCGCGCTCGGCAACCTGGACCCGGCGCTGCGCGCCCTGTTCGCGCGGGCGGTGCCGGCACTGATCCCGTTCTTCGCCTTCGCCCTGGGCAATACCCTGGACCTGCGCATGGTCGCCCATGCCGGCGTGGCCGGGGTCGCGCTGGGCCTGCTGGTGATGGTGGCGACCGGGATCCCGCTGCTGCTGGCCGATCGCTGGCTGGCCGGCGGCAACGGCAGCGCCGGCCTCGCCGCCTCCAGCACCGCCGGCGCGGCGGTGGCCACGCCCGCGCTGGTGGCGGCGGTGGCGCCGCAGTTCCGGGCCACCGCGCCGGCCGCGACCGCACTGGTGGCGACCTCGGTGGTGGTGACGGCGCTGCTGGTGCCGCCGCTCACCGCCGCCTATGCGCGCAGGATGGCGCGGAACGCGTCGCCGCCGGCGCCAGACGCCTGACCCGTGTGGCGATCCGCGACCGTGGCGGCGCGCTTTGCGCGACAATACGCGGATGCCGATGCACCCCACCACCAAAGCCCAACTGCAAATCCATTTCTGCGTCCTGCTGTGGGGGATCACCGCGATTCTCGGCAAGCTGATCACCCTGCCCGCGCTGCCGCTGGTGTGGTGGCGGATGCTGATGGTGGTGGCCGCGCTGGCGCTGCTGCCGCGGGTGTGGCGCGGCCTGGCGGCACTGACGCCGAAACTGGCGCTCGGCTACGCGGTGGTCGGCGCCCTGGTCGGCCTGCACTGGCTCACGTTCTACGGCGCGATCAAGCTGGCCAACGCCTCGGTCGCGGCGACCTGCATCGCGCTGGCGCCGGTGTTCACCGCGGTGATCGAACCGTGGGTGGCGAAACGGCCGTTCCGCCCCAGCGAACTGGCCTTCGGCCTGGCGGTGCTGCCCGGCGTGGCCTTGGTGGTCGGCGGGGTACCGCACGGGATGCGCGCCGGTGTCGCCGTCGGCGCGGTGTCGGCGCTGCTGGTGGCGGCCTTCGGCTCGCTCAACAAGCGCCTGGTCGACCATGCCGATCCGCTGACCGTGACCGCACTGGAACTGGGCGCCGGCACCCTGACCCTGACCGCGCTGGCGCCGTTGCTGCCGTTCGTGCTGCCGGCGTTGAGCGGGCCCTTGCTGGTGCTGCCCAGCCTGCACGACACCGCGCTGCTGCTGGCGCTGGCGCTGCTGTGCACGCTGCTGCCGTTCGCCCTGGCCCTGGTCGCATTGCGCCGGCTCAGCGCCTACGCGGTGCAACTGGTCACCAACCTGGAACCGGTCTACGCGATCGTGTTCGCGATCGTGCTGCTGGACGAGCAGCGCCAGCTCACCGGGCTGTTCTACCTCGGCGTGGCAGTGATCCTGGGCGCGGTGTTCCTGCATCCGCTGCTGACCCGCACGCGTCCGGTGCAGCACCCGGAGCTGCTGGCCACTTGCGAGGCGAAGAACGTGGTGGAGTGAGCGCGGGGGCGCTCACTTCGGGATTGGGGATTGCGGAGTCGGGATTGGCCCGGTCCTGGGCATTTGCGGCATGACCGCAGGCCCAACGCGAAGGGCACGGCATGCTGGGGAACTAGCCCCTCTCCCCCGGGAGAGGGGTTGCGGTGAGAGTACGGCGCGAAAGCGTCTGCGTCGTCTGCGTTCGCGAGGCGACGCGCCTACCCCTGCGGGGGAATTTTTCCCCTAGAACAAGGAGGAATCTGAGGATCGTCCCGGAATGACGTGGCGTACTTACGCCGCCAGCGACACGCAGTCGCGGCCGGCACGCTTGGCCTGGTACAGGCCCTGGTCGGCGCGCTTGAGCAGGTCCTCGGCGCTTTCGCGACCCTGCAGCGTGGCCACGCCGATGCTGGCGGTGAGCGGCACGCCGAGCTGCAGCAGACTGGTGTCCTGGCGCAGGCGCTCGCAGGCGCGCATGGCCTGCGCCGCGTCCATCCCCGGCAGCAACAGCGCGAACTCGCCGCCGCCGTAGCGCGCCACGACGCTCTCGGGCGGCAGGCGCGCGCGCAGCATGTCGGCCAGCGCTAGCAGCGCCTCATCGCCCTTGTCGTGACCATGCAGGTCGTTGACGCTCTTGAAGTAGTCCAGATCCAGGATCGCCACGCTGAGCGGCGCCGAACCCGGCTGCGCCGCCTCGGCATGGATCATCAACGCGGTGGCGAAGGCGCGGCGGTTGAGCAGGCCGGTCAGCGGATCGGTGCGCGCCTGTTCCAGCAGTTCGGCGTTGAGCGATTCCAGCGATTCCTGGTACTGCAGCAGCTGTTGCTCGTACCAGGCGCGTTCGCGCAACTGCAGCGCCAGCGCATGGCTGCTGCGGCGCAGTTCGATCAGCTGCATCACCTGCCGCGACAGCGCCTGCAGCGCCGCCAGTTGTTCCGGCTGCAGGGTGCGCGGACGGTTGTCGAGCACGCACACCGTGCCGACCGGCAGGCCCTCGCGGGTCAGCAGCGGCGCGCCGGCGTAGAAGCGCACACCGCCCTCGGTGACCAGCGGATTGTGCTGGAAGCGCGCATCGGCGGTGGCGTCGGCGACCACCATCACCTGTTCCGGGGTCAGGATGGTGTGCCCGCAGAACGACTCGTCGCGTGCGGTGCTCAACAGGCAGACGTTGCGCTGCGCCTTCAGCCACTGGCGCTCGTCATCGACCAGCGAGATCAACGCCGAGGGCGTGTCGCACAGCTTGGCGGCGATGCCGACCAGATCGTCGTAGGACGCTTCCGGTTCGGTGTCGAGGATCTGCAACGCGTGCAACGCCTGCAGGCGTGCGGCTTCGTTGTCGGGCTTGCGGGGCTTGATCACGGAATACCCGGCGGCGGCGATGGTTCGCGTTGCGCAGTATGGCCAAATCCGCGGCGGACGCCAGCCCTGGCGGGCGCGCCGCCTGTACGGTTGGGCCGCGCGGCGGCAGCCGAACGCCGACACTGCGACGTGGTTACCACTCCTGGCGCTGCGGCAGCAGGCCGCGCAGTTCCTGTTCGGTGAGATTGCGCCACTGGCCCGGCTTCAGCGCGCCAAGCTTGATGTTGTCGATGCGCACGCGGCGCAACTGGGTGACCCGGTAGTCGAACGCCGCGGCCATCAAGCGGATCTGCCGGTTGAGCCCCTGCTCCAGCACGATGCGGAAGCCGAACTTGGCGATCCGCGCGGTGCGGCACGGCAGGGTCATCTGGTCGTGCACGCGCACGCCGCGCGCCATGCCGCGCAGGAATTCGTCGGTGACCGGCTTGTTCACCGCCACCAGGTATTCCT
Organism: Xanthomonas sp. LMG 12459; assembly: GCF_009192905.1. Classification (NCBI taxonomy): domain Bacteria; kingdom Pseudomonadati; phylum Pseudomonadota; class Gammaproteobacteria; order Lysobacterales; family Lysobacteraceae; genus Xanthomonas; species Xanthomonas sp. LMG 12459. The sequence continues at coordinate 41,513 of NZ_NSGT01000009.1, read as the reverse complement.
TCTGATGGCGGTTCTCCGCGCGCAGGATCTCGTTGACGATGTCGCCGTTGCTGGTCATCAGGATCAGCCCCTCGGACTCCTTGTCCAGGCGCCCGATCGGGAAGATGCGCTGCTCGTGGCCGACGAAGTCGACGATGTTGCCCTTGACCGCGCTCTCGGTGGTGCAGGTCACCCCGACCGGCTTGTTCAGCGCGATGTAGACGTGGCGGCGCCCACTCTTGGCCTTGGCGCGCGCGCGCAGCGGCTGCCCGTCGACCTTGACCTCGTCGCCCTCGCCCACCACCGAACCGACCCCACCCGGCTGGCCGTTGACGGTGACCCGGCGCGCGGCGATCAGCCGATCGGCCTCCCGGCGCGAGCAAAAACCGGTCTCGGCGATGTGCTTGTTGAGGCGGACGGACATGGGCTGGGAGCTGGGAATGGGGAGTTGGGAATGGGGAATGGCAACAGCGGGCTGCTGCCGGCTGGGCCATGGCTAACGTCGGGAACGACGGCAGGGAGCGGCAGCGGGGACGCCCCCCATTCCCGATTCCCTACTCCCTATTCCCGGCCTCTCAGCGCTTCGGCGGCCCCTTGCGCGGCGGCCGGTCGGCGGCGAAGCGGCCGGCCGGGCGCGGGCCGGCGGCGTTGGGCTTGCCGCCGGGCTTGCCGGTACGGGCGAACTTCGGCTTGAACGGCGCGCCGCCGGCATCGTCGCCGTCGAGCTTGCGCATCTGCAGTTGCTGGCCGGACACCCAGACCTTCTTCAGGTGCGTCAGCAGCTCGCGCGGCATGTCCGCCGGCAGGTCCAGCACCGAATGGTCGTCGTGGATGTCGATGCGGCCGATGTACTTGCTCTCCAGCCCGGCCTCGTTGGCGATCGCGCCGACGATGTTGGCCGGCTTGACCCCGTGCTGGTGGCCGACCTCGATGCGGTAGGTCTCCATGCCCACTTCCGGCGCGCCGCGCGGCGCTTTCGGCGCCTTGTCGCGGCGCGGCGCCTCGAAGCTGCCGACGTCGCGGTGGTAGTCGAAATCCTCGCCACGCGCGGCCGGGACCGGACGCACCGGGCGCTCGCCGTCGTCGCGACGCGGCGCACGCGGCTCGCGCTCGAACTTCGGCTCGAACCGGGGACGGTCCGGGCGCTCGCCACGCTCGGGCCGCTCGCGGCGCTCGAAACGCTCGCCCTGCGGCGGACGCGGACGGTCCGGGGCCAGCAGCAGCGGCGTCTCGCCCTGCAGCAGGCGCGCCAGCGCCGCGGCCACTTCCACCATCGGCACGTTCTTCTCGGCCTCGAACTTCTGCAGCAAATCGCGGTACATGTCGATGCCGCCGGCGGCGATGGTCTCGCTGATCTTCTCCATGAAGCGGCTCACGCGCTGGTCGTTGACCGCGTCGACGCTGGGCAGCTGCATTTCCTCGATCGGCTGGCGGGTGGCGCGCTCGATCGCGCGCAGCATGCCGCGCTCGCGCGGGCTGACGAACAGGATCGCTTCGCCGCTGCGCCCGGCCCGGCCGGTGCGGCCGATACGGTGCACGTAGCTTTCGGTGTCGTAGGGGATGTCGTAGTTCAGCACGTGGCTGATCCGCTCCACGTCCAGGCCGCGCGCGGCCACGTCGGTGGCGACCAGGACGTCGAGCTTGCCGTCCTTGAGCTGCTGGATCACCCGCTCGCGCTGCGCCTGCTGGATGTCGCCGTTGATCGCCGCCGCGGCCAGGCCCCGCGCCTGCAGCTTCTGCGCCAGCTCGTCGGTGCCGGCCTTGGTGCGGGCGAAGATGATCATCGCGTCGAACGGTTCGACCTCCAGGATCCGGGTCAGCGCGTCGAGCTTGTGCAGCCCGCTCACCGCCCAGTAGCGCTGGCGGATATTGGCCGAGGTGGTGGTCTTGGAGGCGATGATCACCTCGGCCGGGTCGTTCAGATAGGTCTGCGCGATGCGCTTGATCGCCGGCGGCATGGTCGCCGAGAACAGCGCCACCTGGCGCGATTCCGGCAGCTTCTTCAGCACTGCCTCGACGTCGTCGATGAAGCCCATGCGCAGCATTTCGTCCGCTTCGTCGAGCACCAGCGTCTTCAGCTCGGACAGGTCCAGGGTGCCGCGGTCCAGGTGATCGATCACCCGCCCCGGGGTGCCCACCACCACGTGCACGCCGCGCTTGAGCGCCGACAGCTGCTGCACGTAGGGCTGGCCGCCGTACACCGGCAGCACCTGGAAGCCGGGGATCGCCGCGGCGTAGCGGTGGAACGCCTCGGCCACCTGGATCGCCAGTTCGCGCGTGGGCGCCAGCACCAGCGCCTGCGGCTTGCGCTGGGCGAAATCCAGCCGCGACAGGATCGGCAGCGCGAACGCGGCGGTCTTGCCGGTGCCGGTCTGCGCCTGGCCGAGCAGGTCGCGGCCGGTCAGCAGCGCAGGGATGGTGGCGGCCTGGATCGGCGACGGCGACTCGTAGCCGACGTCGGCGACCGCCTTCATCACAGCAGGGGAGAGGCCGAGATCTGCGAACAGCAGCGGCGCGGGGGTATCTTGGGACATGGGAGACTCCGGGGGCGCCGCAGAGAACCGGCAGGCGCAAAGAAGCCCCTATTGTGCGCCCTGCCGGGCCGCATGTCGAAAGCAGGTGAACGACACCGTTCAGGCGTGACCCTCTCCGCACTGGCGGACGCCGGCCACCGCGGCCGCCTGCAGCAGGCGCGGCGCCGCGGGCTGCGGCAGCGGCGACAGCCCCCAGCCGCCGACATGGCGGGCGTTTTGCCCGCGAATGACCGACAATGGGCGCCGATTTCCGAGCAAGCCCCTAATGCAGACCATCGATCTCCAGCTAGAAAGCGACTACGTGGAACTCAAGCACCTGTTGAAACTGACCGGCCTGTGCGACAGCGGCGGCGCCGCCAAGGCCGTGATCAGCGAAGGCCAGGTGCGCGTGGATGGCGAGGTCGAACTGCGCAAGGCCTGCAAGGTGCGCGCGGGCCAGGTGGTACAGCTGGGCGACGTGCAGGTGCAGGTGCTCGGCAAGGCATAACCGCCATCGGCGCCCCTGGCCTGCCACTCGCCGGCCGGTGGCGCCGGACAGCGCGGACCGCCATACGATGCTGATCACGCTGGGCATCCGCAACATCGCGCCGTCTGCGGAAGATCCGCACCACGACGTGTACATCGCGCAGCTCGACCCCGACGCAGCGCAGCCGTTCCGCCTGGGCCAGTCCATCCGCGGCGGCCACGCGGAGCGCGGCGGTTCCATCTCTCTGGCGCTGGACGAACTGGAGGGCTGGACCGGCGACTGGCGCCAGCACCTGCGCCACGCCGGCTGCGCCTGGGCCATCGCGCCGATCGAAGCGGCGCAGCGCAGCGGCGACCTGCAGAGCGCCCTCGATGCGTTGGTCGCCGGTGCAGAACAGCGGCGCGCCGACGCCAGCTAGCCGCCGCTGAGATCGGGATTCGGGATTCGGGATTCGGGATTCGGGATTGAAAGCAAGCCGCGCCGAGCACCGATAGACACGCACGCATGCATCGGCACGACCGCCGCCTCAGCGCGCCATGGCCGCCACGCGCTGGGTCAGGTGCGCCGCGATGGCACGCTTGAACGGCGCGACCCGGTCGGCCACGCGCAGCGCGACGCTGCGCAGCGCGCGCGCCGGCAGGCGATCGTCGGTGTACAGCGCGGCAATCGCGTTGGTCGCTTCGTACAGCGGCCGCGTGGCCAGGCGGTGCCCGCGCTGGTAGCCGGCCAGCAAGGCCGGCGCAGCGATGTCGCCGCCGCGCGCGATCGCGTCGTGCAGCGCACGGGCCAGCCGCGCCTGGCTCTGCAGGCCGAAGTTGAACCCATGCGCGGTCACCGGATGCATGCCCACCGCGGCGTCGCCGATCAAGGCATAGCGCTCGGCGACGAAGCGCTGCGCATAGACGGCCACCAACGGGTACGCCTGCGGCCGCACCAGCGGCGTCATCGCGCCCAGGCGATGCTCGAAGCAGGTACTGATCTTTGCCCCCAACGCCGCCTCGTCCATCTGCAGCAGCGCCTGCGCGCGTTCCGGCGGCAGGGTCAGCACTGCAGAGGCCTCGTTGCCGTGCAGCGGCAGCAGGGCCATGGTGCGGCCGTAACCGAACCATTCCCAGGCGGTCTGATGGTGCGGGCGCTCGTGGCGCACCCGACACACCAGCATGGTGCGGCCGAAATCGCGCAACTGCGCGCCGATCCCGCTCATGCGCCGCGTGCTGGAAAAACGGCTGTCGGCCGCCACCACCAGCCGCGCCGCCACGCTGCGCCCGTCGGAGAGCTGCACCTGCGCCTGGCGCGCGTCGCGACGCAGTGCCTGCACCGACACACCATCGAGCAAGGTCAGACCGGGCTGGTCCTGCACCGCGGCGAACGCGGCGCGGCGGATCAGGTGATTGGGCACCAGCCAGCCGAGATCGCCACGACCGCCCTCGCCCGCCGCGAAGGTCAGTGCGAACGGCGAGGAGCCGTTCATCACCCGCGCATCGCGCAGCGGCGCGATCGCCTGCGGGTCGATCCGCGGCCACAGGTCCAACTGATCCAGCAACGCCCGCGAGGCATGGGTCAGGGCGATTTCGCGGCCGTCGAAGGCGGCCTCGGCCAGCGCCGCGCGCGGCTGCGGCTCGATCAGCGCCAGCGACAGGCCGCTGCCGGCCAGCGAGCGGGCGAAGCACAGGCCGGCAGGGCCGGCCCCGACGATGGCGATATCCACTTGCATGCGGCGACTCCGTGATCGGACCCGGCCAGGATACGACCGCCGCGCACCGCGTCCTTGATCTGGATCAGCGCTGCGACGATCGGTCGCAGCCCGCGGGGCTCAGAACAGCGCCCACACCAGCTGCAGGATCGCCCACAGCGACACCACCCACACCAGGCTGCGCACGTACGGCACGCCGGCCGCGTACAGCGGCACGTACGCCACCCGCGCCCACAGGTAGATCTGCGCCGACAGCGCGGTGTGCGCATCGCCCTTGCCCAGCGCCGCCACCGCCACCGCCGCGGCGGCGAAGAACGGGAAGGTTTCCAGGAAGTTGCGCAGCGCGCGGTCCAGGCGCCCGGCCACGCCGGCCGGCGGCGGTTGCGGCGCATCGCGCGCGCCGGCGTTCCACTTCAGCCCGCGCTGCGCGGTGACGAAGGCAGAGGCGAGCAGCAGTTGCGCGATCCCGAGCAGGATCGCCCAGGCCAGCATGCGGATTTCGATGGGCATCGGAGCCTCGGAGGGAAGGAAGACGGCGCGCAGCATGCCGCTCAATCGGGCATGGCCACGTGATAGCCGACCAGGCGCCAGGTCTTGTCCTCGTCCAGCCGCAACGACACCAGCTCGCGCACCGGCTGCGGCGCATTGGCGAAGCGGCTGGGGAAGCTGATGTTGACGTAGGTGCCCGGCGGCACCTGCGAGCCGGCAGCGTACTGCACCCGCGCCACGCTGGCGACGCCGCGGCCGAGCAGCGCGCCCAGCCGCGCACGTGCGGCGTCGATCTCGCGCACGAACACCGCACGCGTCACCGCCTTCTTCGCCACAACAGAGGCGCCGTCCCACAGCTCACCGGTGCGTCCGGCATCGACCAGTTGCGCGGCGCGCAGGCCGGCCTGCGCCATCTGCGCATCCTGCTTGGCCAGCGGCCCGGGTGCGGGTGCGGCGGGGCCGGCATGGCGCGGCGCCGGTTTCGGCACCGCCGCGGGAGCGGCAGCAGGTGCGGCGGGGGCCGCTGGCGGGGCAGTCGTCGGCGCGGGCGCGGACGATGCCGGGGGCGCGTTCTGCGCGGAAGCGACGCCAGCGACGAAGGCCAGCAGGACGGGAGTGAGGCGGAACGCGAAGGAGATGGACAAGGACATCGCTCGGCAGCGGCGGTGGCAAGGCCGCAGTCTACGCGGCCTGTGCGGACCAGCGCAGCGGCCCTATGGCGTCTCCTCGGTCGCCACTACCGTATTCTCGCTCGCCACTCCCGCGGCCGCGGCCGGGGCGGCATAGCGCTGCCTGTGCCAGGCACGCCAGCTCGCCCACAGCGCCCACGCGGTCGCCGCCAGCAGAGCGAGCAGACTCAGCAGCGAGCCGGTCCGCGCCAGCCAGGGCGCATGCAGGCCGTTGGCGAGGTGCAGCAGCACTTCGGCGATCGCGAAGCCGCCCAACGCCAGCAACGCCGGGGGCAGGTACAGCCGCAGCATCAAGCGGGTTCCGGCGGCCATGCGCGCACTCCGGGAGGGGATGCGGCGACGCTAGCCCCGCGTCCATGCCCGCCACGTGAATGGGCGGCACACGCCGCAGCGGCCGTTCAGGCGCCGGGCGAGGCCAGCGGCAGCGTCGCCACGTCGATCTCCGACAGCGGACTTTCCGCCGGACAGGCCTGGTCCGGGAACCCGAAGCGCTGCTTCAGCGCCTGGCCGCAGGCGGTCAGGCTCTCAAGGTCCACGTCTTTTTTGGTCTTGCACTCCTGGTCGAAGGCGACCAGGAACGCATCCTTGCGCCGTACGAAATCGTCGCCGCACTTGCGCAATTGCTTGATCCGCTCCAAATCGTCCTGCACCGCATTGGTGCCGTCGAGCCCGTACTGCTTGAGTTCGTCGCTGCTGAGCAAGCGCAGGCTGCGGTTGGGCACGGTCATCATCAGGTCGGCCACCGCCACCGCCACGCCGTTGCGCTCCAGGTAGTCCTTGACGTTGCCATAGACCTCCTGCAGCTCGCGATTGAGCTCGGCGCGCGAGGTCGCGGTGGAGCTGATCCGCATCATCCGGTGGATGCCGACCTTGCCGGAGATCAGCCGGTTGTCGCCGGCGGCCAGCACGAACACGCAGGCGCTGTGGCAGACCGAACCTTCGCGCACCCACACGGTCCAGCCGGATTCGCCGATCGCATCGCCGGCACGGATCGCCGCCTCGACCTGGCCGCCGCTGGAATCCAGATCGAGCACGCGCTTGCCGATGCCGGTCTGCCTGGCCACTTCGGCCAGGCGCCGCACCATCTCGGCGAAGCCGGCGTTGATCTTGCCGACATAGCGCACCCGCATCAGCCCACGCTCGCGGCACGGCGCCAGCGCCGCCTCCACGGCGGGCCGGTCCAGCCCGGCCAGCGGCTGGCCGTCGCCGGCGTCGGCGGCATAGTCGGTGTCGCAGCTGATGAAGGCCTCGCCATTCTCCAGCGTGGCCTCGTCCCAGGCCTGCGGGTCGCGCTTGGGCGCGACCGCATGCGGCGGCGGTGCCGGCGGCGCACCGATCGAGACCATGTGCTCGCCATCGGCGGAGGGGCTGTCGGCGACGGTCCGCGGCGCCGACGCCGGCTGCTGCCTGCAGGCCAACAGGCCCAGGCAACACAGCGACAACCAGCAGAGTCTGAACGGAGCGGCCAAACGGAGGATCCATGGACGAGACGAAAAAGACAGGCGCCAGGCGCCTGTGGACCTAGTCTAGTGCCGGCGCGCGGAACCTCCCCAACTGCGCCTAAACCGCGGGCACTGCGGCCACGCGACAGCCGCGGCATTGCTGTCCGAAAACGGCCAGTGCGCCGCGCCGGGGCCGACTAGACTGGCGCCATGCCTGCCCTCGCCGCCACCGACCACGCCCTCTACGACCGCGCCCGCCAGTCCCGCGACGCGCGCTTCGACGGCGTGTTCTTCACCGCCGTGCGCAGCACCGGCATCTACTGCCGGCCGGTGTGCCCGGCGCCGCCGCCCAAGCGCAGCAACGTGCGCTACTACCCCAGCGCCGCCGCGGCCGCGGCGGCCGGCTACCGGCCGTGCCTGCGCTGCCGCCCCGAACTCTCGCCGGAGGCGCAGCAGCACCTGGGCGAAGAAGTCGTGCGGCGCGCACTGGCGCTGATCGCCGAGGGCGCGCTGCAGGACGCCAGCGTCGCCGCGCTGGCGGCCGAACTGGGCATCAGCGCGCGCCAGCTGCAGCGCCTGTTCGTGGCCCAGCTCGGCGCCACCCCGGCGGCAGTGCATGCGACCCGGCGGCTGTTGCTGGCCAAGCAACTGCTCACCGAAACCGCCTTGCCGATCACCCAGGTGGCGCTGGCGGCCGGCTTCAACAGCCTGCGCCGCTTCAATGCCGCCTTCCTCGACGGCTGCGGCATGCCACCCTCGGCGATCCGCAAGCAGCGCACCGACATTCCCGGCGGCGATCTGGTGCTGCGCCTGGGCTATCGGCCGCCGCTGGACTTCCCGGCGATGCTGGCGTTCCTGCGCAAGCGCGCGATCCCCGGCATCGAGCGCATCGGCGAGGCCAGCTACGAGCGCGTGCTCGGCCCCTGCGAGGCCTCCACCCGCATCCGTGTCGAGGCCGATCCGCAGCGCCACGAACTGCGCCTGCACATCGCCGCGGCCGATCCGCGCGCCATTCCCGACATCGTGCGCCGGGTGCGCCGCGTGTTCGATCTGGATGCCGACCTGCGCGCGGTGCACGCCACGCTCGGCGAGGATCCGCTGCTGGCGCGCGCCATCGCGCGGCGCCCCGGGCTGCGCGTGCCGGGCGGCTGGGACGGCTTCGAAGTGGCGGTGCGCGCGGTGCTCGGCCAGCAGGTCAGCGTGGCCGGCGCGGCGACCCTGGCCGCGCGCCTGGTGGATCGGCACGGCGCCGCGCGGCCCGGCCAGCCGCCGGGGCTGGACCGCGCCTTCCCGACCCCGCAGGCACTGCGCGACGCGCCGCTGGAAGCGATCGGCCTGCCGCGCTCGCGTGCGGCGACGATCCGTGCGCTGGCGCAGGCGGTGCTGGACGGCCGTCTGTCGTTCCGTGCCGGCCAGCGCCTGGACGACTTCGTCGCCCACGCCATCACCTTGCCCGGCATCGGCGCCTGGACCGCGCAGTACATCGCCCTGCGCGCGCTCGGCCAGCCCGACGCCTTCCCCGCCGGCGACCTGGTCCTGCAGCGCATGCTCGGCGCGGACGGCGCACGCCTGAGCGAACGCGCCACCGAGGCGCGCGCGCAGGCCTGGCGTCCCTGGCGCGCCTACGCGGTGCTGCACCTGTGGCACCTGGCCAACGACCCTCCCGAGGAGATCCGCGCATGACCGCGTCCCCGCTGTCCTACGACCGTTTCGACACCCCGATCGGCATTCTCACCGTCGCTGTCGGCAGCGATGGCGTACGTCACATCCTGTTCCCCGAGAACCGCTACGACGCCCGCGGTCGCGCCGACTGGGTGCACGATCCGGCTCCGGTGCGCGCCGCGCGCGAGCAGTTGCTGGCCTACTTCGCCGGCGAGCGCGAGCACTTCGACCTGCCGCTGGCGCCGCACGGCACCGACTTCCAGCGGCGGGTGTGGCTGGCGCTGGCCGAGATCCCGTTCGGCGCGACCTGGAGCTACGCGCAACTGGCGCAGCATGTGGGCCAGCCGCGTGCGGTGCGCGCGGTCGGCGCCGCCAATGGCCGCAACCCGTTGCCGATCGTGCTGCCCTGCCACCGGGTGATCGGCGCCAACGGCGCGCTCACCGGCTTCGGTGGCGGCCTGCCGACCAAGGCCGCGCTGCTGGCGCTGGAGCGACGCGAGGGCGGCGACGCGGCCGCCGGCACCATGGCCCCGCTGTTCGGCTGAGCGTCGCAGCCTGTGGCGGCGACGCCGCGAGCGCTGCGGCATCGCGCGCCCCGGATAGCGATGCACGCGCGCCGCAGGCGCTGTCTTCGCCACGTCACCGTCCGCGCCTTATGATGCCGCGATGATGTCCTCCGTCCTGCGTTCCACGCTCGTCTGCGCCACCCTGCTGCTCGGTGCCTGCGCCTCCGCCCCCTCCACGTCGCCGCACGCGACCGCCGCGGCCGCCGCACCAAGCGCCGCCGTACCGGCGAGGCTGCCCACGCCGGTGCTGCTGATCTCGATCGACGGCCTGCGCGCGGACATGCTCGATCGCGGCATCACCCCGAACCTGAGCCGCATGGTCCACGACGGCGTGCGCGCGCAGTGGATGTCGCCCTCCTATCCGTCGCTGACCTTCCCCAACCACTACACCATCGCCACCGGGCTGCGCCCGGACCATCACGGCATCGTCCACAACAGCATGCAGGATCCGCTGCTGGGCACGTTCCAGCTCAGCGATCGCGCCGCGGTCAGCGATGGCCGCTGGTGGGGTGGCGAGCCGATCTGGGTCGGCGTCGAGAAGGCAGGCCTGCACGCGGCGACGTGGGCCTGGCCGGGCAGCGAGGCGGCCATCCAGGGCGTGCGCCCCAGCCGCCGCCAGGCCTTCGACGCGGACATGCCGCCGAACGCGCGGGTCGACCAGGTGCTGGGCTGGCTCGACGATCCCAGCGCGCCGCGTCCGCAGCTGCTGACGCTGTACTTCGAACAGGTGGACGAAGCCGGCCACGAGCATGGCCCGGAGTCGCGCGAATACGCACAGGCCGTCGCCAGGATCGATGCGGCGATCGGACATCTGCTCGACGGCCTGGCGCAGCGCGGCGAACTGGACCGGATCAACCTGGTGCTGGTCTCCGACCACGGCATGGCCGCGGTGCCGCCCAAGCAGGTGCTCGCGGTCGAGGAGATGGTCCCGCCGCAACAGGTCACGGTGATCAGCTACGGGCAATCGGTGGGCATCGTTCCGCGCCCGGGCCAGGAGGCCGCGGTCGAGGCGCGCCTGCTCGGCGCGCATCCGCAATACGACTGCTGGCGCAAGGGCGAACTGCCGGCGCGCTGGCACTACGGCAGCAATCCGCGCATCCCGCCGATCGTGTGCCAGATGCACGAGGGCTGGGATGCGCTGCCGCGTGCGCGCATCGCCGAGAAGCCGCGCAGCCTGCGCGGCTCCCACGGCTACGACCCGGCACTGCCGTCGATGCGCGCGGTGTTCGTCGCCCGCGGCCCGGCGTTTCGCCAGGGCGTCACCCTGGCGCCGATCGACAACGTCGACGTCTACCCGCTGCTGACCCGCCTGCTCGGCATTCCCGCCGCCCCCAACGACGGCGATCCGCGGGCGCTGCTGCCGGCGCTGCGCTAGGCGGCCACCACTCCCCGAGCATGCCGCGCCACGATTGCGCGTGCCTGTGGCAAGCGTCCACGCCCGCGCGATGACGCGACCACGGGCGCGCGCAAGCGCGGCCCTTCGGGTTGGGTCTGGCAGGCGCGCGGCATACTCGGGAATGGGTGACACGCCCTGAGCGCCACGACAACGGTCGCGGCGCGGCGACGCCCGCCCATGGCAACGCGTGCGACAATGGCGGCATGCATTCGCCCGACTCCGCGCAACCGCCGCGCCTGCGCCATCGTCTGCGCCCGCTGATCTCGCAGGAGAGCTGGAAGCAGCGCGCCGTGCTGTGGGGCGGCGCGGTGGCGGTGGCCCTGGTCTCCATCGTCTTCGCCAAGGCCAGCGACGCCGCCTTCCACGTGTTCCAGCGCATCACCGCGCATTCGCCGTGGTGGGCGCTGCTGCTGACCCCGAGCGTGTTCGCCCTGCTGGCCTGGCTGACCAACGGCGCGCTGCGCCCCACCCGCGGCAGCGGCATCCCGCAGGTGATCGCCGCGCTGGAACGTCCCGACGACGGCTTCCGCCAGGCCAACCTGTCGCTGCGCGTGTCCGCGGGCAAGCTGATGCTGACCACCATGGCCCTGTTCGGCGGCGCCTCGATCGGCCGCGAAGGCCCCACCGTGCACGTCGGCGCCAGCCTGATGTACGTGTTCGGGCGCTGGTTCGGCTTTCGCGATGCGCGCCAGGCCAGTCACTTCCTGCTGGCCGGCGGCGCCGCCGGCATCGCCGCGGCATTCAACACGCCGCTGGCCGGCGTGGTGTTCGCCATCGAGGAACTGAGCGGACGCTTCGAGCACCACTTCTCCGGCACCTTGCTGACCGCGGTGATCGTCGGCGGCGTGATTTCGCTGGGCCTGCTCGGCGACTACACCTACTTCGGCCGGGTCGCCACCGCCGGCCTGCCGCTGGGCAAGGCGTGGCTGGCGATCCTGCTGTGCGGCGTGGTCGCCGGCCTGCTCGGCGGCGCCTTCGCGCGCATGGTGCTGCTCACCGTCGCCGGCAAGCCGCGCTGGCTGGGCGAGCTGCGCCGGCGCCAGCCGGTGCTGCTGGCCGCGCTGTGCGGTCTGGCGCTGGTGCTGCTGGGCCTGATCTTCGGCGCCGGCGCGTTCGGCACCGGCTACGAGCAGGCGCGCAGCCTGGTGCAGGGGCACGCCAGCGTCGGCCACGAATTCGGCCTGATGAAGCTGCTGGCGAACCTGGTGTCCTACGTGGCCGGCATCCCCGGCGGCCTGTTCTCGCCGGCCCTGGCGGTCGGCGCAGGACTCGGCCACAACCTGGCCGTGCTGATGCCGGGCGTGGACCCGCGCATCTTCGTGCTGCTGGGCATGTGCGCCTATCTCACCGGGGTGACCCAGGCGCCGCTGACCTCGGCGGTGATCTCGCTGGAACTCACCGACAGCAGCGACATGCTGCTGCCGATACTGGCGACGGTGCTGATCGCCCGCGGCGCTTCGGCGCTGGTCTGCCGCACGCCGATCTACCGCGGCCTGGCCGAACTGTTGCTGGTGGCGCCACCGCCGGCGCCCACGCCGCCCGCGGAAGAGGAAACGCCGACCTCGCTGGTGGCCGACCTGGCCGGCAGCGACCACGACGACCGCGACGACAGCCCGACCGCGCCACGCCCGCACTGATTGGCGGTGCGTGCCAGGCGCTGGTGCGATCGGAACGCGCGCCACTGCTGCCCGCTTCCGACGCAAGACCGCCGCCTGCCGCCTGGTAGCGACGGCCAAGGTAAAAACAGACAGACATAAAAAAACGCGGCGCAAGCGCCGCGTTCTTCGTCGCAACCGGTGGCTGGCTCAGCCGGCCTTGGCGACCGTCTTCTTGGCCACGGCCTTCTTCACCGCCGGCGCCTTGACCACCGACTTCTTCGCGGCCGGCGATGCAGCGCCCACGGCCACCTTGCTCACGCTGTGCGAGCGCGAATTGCCGTAGCTGGCGTTGTAGCGCTTGCCCTTGGCGGTCTTGCGGTCACCCTTACCCATGCTCATCGACTCCTGAATGTGTTTGCGAAAACCCCCGCGAGATGCACGGGGTTTGGCGAGGCCAACGCGGTCAGCGCCCTCGCGCAAGGGCGGCAAGCCTACCACGTGCGCTCAATGGGCGCAGCTTGCGTCGTGCACGTGGCCGTGGTTCAAGCGCAGGTTGAGCAGGTGCGCCAGGCCGACCAGGGTGCCGCCGAAGGTCATGATCGCCGCGTGCGGCGCCACCGCATGATGCAGCGCCGGCACCAGCAGCCCGGCCCATAGGGCCAGCAGGCCGAGGATGAGCAATCCCAGCGCCTGCCACACGCGGTGCCGGCGATACCCGAGCACCAGACTGAACAGGCCCAGGCAGGTCACGAACAGGACCAGGGTGCGCTCCACGCCCTCGCCCAGCCACATCGCCAGACCCAGCGACGGCAGCACCGCCAGCGCCAGCGGCAACACCGCGCAATGCACCGCGCACAGCAGCGAACCGGTGGCGCCGAGGCGGTCGAGCGCGGCGCGCAGATCGAACGATGAGGACATGACGGTCGGCACGGGTTGAAAGTGTTACGGAATAATATAACATTCGGCCGCCGGCGACCAGCGCGTCCCGCGCCCCTTCCCCGACCGTCCACCGCCGCTGTGCGGTGCCGGCAGCGCGCACGTCGCCCCCGACTGTCCCTCCTAATGGAATGCCCATGCCCTCTCCCCGTCCCGTCCTGCTCCGCCGTTCCGCCCTGTCCCTGGCCCTGCTTGGCCTGCTGAGCCCGTCGCTGGCCCTGGCCGCCGACCCGACCACCACGACGACCGCGACCGACGCCACGCCGCCGGCCAGCGACAGCCGCCACGGCGCAGGCCACAGGCAGGACCGGCACGTGAAGGACATGGACCAGGTGGTGGTCACCGCCAGCCCGCTGCGCGATGCCGCCGGTGCGCTGAGCCAGCCGGTGGGCGTGCTGGCCGGCGAACGCCTTGACGAGAACCGCGGCGCCAGCATCGGCGAGACCGTGGCCAGCCTGCCGGGCGTGCAGAGCTCCAACTTCGGCCCCGGCGTGGGCCGGCCGATCATCCGCGGCCTCGACGGCCCGCGCGTGGCGGTGCTCAACGACGGCCTGTCCTCGCAGGACGTGTCCACGGTCAGCCAGGATCATTCGCCTGCCGTTGAGCCGTTCCTGGCCGACCAGATCGAAGTGCTGAAGGGCCCGTCCACCCTGCTGTACGGCTCCGGCGCCATCGGCGGCGTGGTCAACGTGGTCGACGGGCGCATCGCCGAGACCCCGGTCGACGGCGTGCACGGTCGTGCCGAAGCGCGCTGGGAAGGCGGCGACAAGAGCGGCAACACCGACATGTTCCGCGTCGATGCCGGCAACGGCAGTGGCCTGTCGATCCATGCCGACGGCGTGTACCGCAACCTGAAGGACTACGACACGCCGCAGGGCCCGCAGCTCAACTCGTTCGTCAAGTCCAAGGTCGGCTCGATCGGCAGTTCGCTGGCCGGCGACTGGGGCTTCGTCGGCGTGTCGATCTCGCGCTTCCGCGACAACTACGGCAACCCCGGCGAGCCCGGCGATCCGGCCGCCGGCGAGCGCGGCGTGTCGCTGCAGCTGCACCAGGACCGTTTCGAGCTCAAGGGTGCGCTGAACGACCCGTGGGGCGACGGCAGCGCACTGCGCTACAGCTTCGGCCATACCGCCTACACCCACACCGAGTTCGAAGGCGCGGAAGTGGGCACCAAGTTCGACAAGCGCGCCAACGAAGGCCGCGTCGAGGCCTCCTTCGGCCTGGGCGGCGGCTGGCAGACCGCGGTCGGCGTGCAGGGCAGCGACTCGACCTTCCAGGCCACCGGCGAAGAAGCCTTCGTGCCGAAGACCGACACTCGCGCCATCGGCGTGTTCGCGCTGGCGCGCAACACCTGGGACCGCGTGCAGGCCGAGGTCGGCGCGCGCGTGGACAGGACCAAGTACGAGACCGACACCGGCGTGGATCGCGATTTCACTCCGAAGAGCCTGTCGCTGAGCGGCGGTTTCCGCTTCAACGAGCAGTGGCGCCTGACCGCGAACCTCGACCACGCCGAGCGCGCCCCGGCCGAAGAAGAACTGTTCGCCAACGGTCCGCACATCGCCACCCTCGCCTACGAGATCGGCAACCCCGATCTGAAGACCGAGAAGGCCAACCAGGCCGAACTGGGCCTGATCTTCAAGAACGACTGGGTCGACGCCAAGGTGGCCGGCTACTACAACCGCTACGACGACTTCATCTACATCGTCGACACCGGCGGCCAGTGGTTCCACGAGGAGGACAACGATTTCCTGCCGATCCGCCAGTGGACCCAGGCCGATGCGGTGTTCCATGGTTTCGAGGGCGAGGCCACCTTCCACCTGGCCGACAACGACAGCGGCGCCTGGGACCTGCGCGTGTTCGGCGACACCGTGCGCGCACGCCTGAAGGACGGCGGCAACCTGCCGCGCATCGCGCCGGCGCGCTACGGCGCGCAGCTGCGCTGGGACGCGAGCAACTGGCGCGCCGCGCTGGGCGCGACCCGCTACCAGAAGCAGGACAAGGTGGCGGTCAACGAGACGCCCACCGCCGGCTACACCCTGGTCGATGCACATCTGGCCTATCACGTCGATGCCGGCAGCACCGCCTGGGAAGTGTTCCTGGACGGCAACAACCTGACCAATCAGGATGCGCGCGTGCATACCTCGTTCCTCAAGGACGACGTCATGCTGCCCGGCCGCAGCGCCTCGTTCGGCGTGCGCCTGTTCTTCTGATCGGGCAGCTTCGCTGCAGCGTGACGAGGCCGCCTTCGGGCGGCCTCTTTTTTCCGCTAATGCGGGGCGCTGCGCGAGAACATGTTGATCACCACCACGCCGGCGACGATCAGCGCCATGCCGACGATCGCCGGCGGGTCCAGCGCCTGGCCGAACCGCCACCACGCCAGCAGCGAGATCAACACGATGCCGATGCCCGACCAGAGCGCATAGGCCACGCCCACCGGCACGCTGCGCAGGGTCAGCGACAGCAGATAGAAGGCGATGCCATAGCCGCACAGTGCCAGCAGCGTCGGCCACAGCCGGGTGAAGCCTTCGCTGGCCTTCAGCGCCGAGGTCGCGACCACCTGGGCGAGGATGGCCACCAGCAGGAACAGCCAGTTCTTCATTGCAGGACACTCCTGGACGCGCAGCGCGCCACGATAGCAAGCGGCGCGTGGCGACGATGGCGACGGCCCTTGCCCCGGATGCACGCTGCGCAGGAGCGGCGCGTTGTGCCCTTCTGGAAATCGACCGCGATCGGCGTTCCGGGATCGTCTCTGGCACGGCTGCGTCTCTCCTGCGACGCCACGCATGGCCACACGCATGACCAATCGAAGCGACGCCGCCCTGCGCAGCGCACGCCGCAGGTTGCGGTGCGATGGCGATCTGCCTGGGCAACCCGTCACGCAAACGCGGCCTGTACCGCGCTGCACAACGGTCCGATCGCCCGACGGCGTTACAAAGGGCGCCGCGCGTCGCCCTGCTTCGCGCCGTCCCGGCCGATGCGACGCGGCCGCGCGCTGCACGCGCGTGCCGCATCCCGGCCGATCGTTCCGAATGAAGAAAGGAGAGATTCTTCATGCATCTTGCGCCGCTTCGTCATCTGCTGCCCCTGTCCATCGCCGCCGTCCTGCTCGCGCCCCCCGCGTTGGCGCAGACCGCCGACGCACCCACCGCGCCGGCAACGCAACCCGACGCCACCACCCTGGATACCGTGGTCGTCAGCGGCACTGCGCGCTTCAGCGGCCTGCGCAAGCGCGACGCCAGCTTCTCGATCACCACCGCCACACCCGAACAGATCCAGCAGGCGGTGCCGCAGAGCAGCGCCGACCTGCTGAAGATCGTGCCGGGCGTGTGGGCCGAACCCAGCGGCGGCGGCACCGGCGCCAACATCTTCGTGCGTGGCATGCCCTCCGAAGGCGATGCGCCGTTCGTCACCTTCCAGCTCGATGGCGCGCCGCTGTTCCCGCCGCCGACCCTGTCGTTCCTGGAAAACTCCACGCTGTTCCGCACCGACGACACCATCGAACGCATGGAAGTGCTGCGCGGCGGTTCCAGCCCGATCTTCTCCAACGGCCAGGCCGGCATCACCGTCAACTTCATCCAGAAGAAAGGCCAGGACGAGCCGGAAGGCAGCGTACGCCTCACCGGCGGCAGCGATGCACTGCGCCGCATCGATCTGTTCGACAGCGGGCCGATGGGCAACGGCTGGTACTACAGCGTCGGCGGCTTCTTCCGCGAGACCGACGGCGTGCGCGACCCGCAGTTCCCCGCCGACAAGGGCGGCCAGTTCAGCGCCACCCTGAGCAAGCGCTGGGACAGCGGCGAACTGTCGTTCTATGCGCGCCATACCGACGACAACAACGCCTTCTACACCGCGATCCCGCTGCTGTCGCGCAACAACGGCAACGACCTGTCCAGCTTCCCCGGCCTCGACGCGCAGCGCGGCACGCTGCTGAGCGACGACTTCCGCAACGTCACCCTGCCGGTCGGCCCGAACGGCCAGACCATCCGGCGCGACCTGGGCGACGGCCGCGGCGTCAACATCGACGTGTTCGGCGGCGAACTGAACTGGGAGGTGGGCGACTGGACCGTCGCCGACCGTTTCAACGTGATGGGCGGCACCGCGCCGACCTACGCGCTGTTCACCGGCAACGCGCCGCAGCGGCTGGGCGACTTCATCGCCGGCTACGGCAGCACCGGCAGCGCGCGCTATACCAACGGCGGCGGCGCGGTCGACCGGAACCAGCAGGTGCTGGAAGCCGGCTGGTGGTCGGTGGACAAGCGCCTGAACTCCTTCACCAACGATCTGCGCCTGAGCCGCACGCTGTTCGCCGGCAACACGCTCACCGTGGGCAGCTACTACGCCAGGTACACCTCCAACGACACCTGGTACCTCGGCAATACCATGCTGCTGACCGCGCAGAACCATGCGCGGCGCATCGACGTGACCCTGGACGACGGCCGCCAGCCGACGCGCGACGGCTTCACCAGCACCGCCTTCCTGGCGCTGCGCGCGCATTACGAGGGCGAGAACGCCGCGGTGTTCGTCGCCGACGAATGGGAACTGGACGAGCGCCTGCGCCTGGACCTGGGCGTGCGCTACGAACGCCAGCACGTCACCGGCACCGTGCACGACACCGCCACCGTGGACCTGGACGGCAATCCGGCCACGCTCTACGACAATGCCACCTCGATCTCGCTGCCGAGCGCGCGGCGCATCGACCAGGACGACAACGCGCTGTCGTGGACCGCCGGACTCAACTACAAGCTCGACGCGCACAACAGCGTATTCGCGCGGGTCAATTCCGGGATCAAGTTTCCCGGCTTCGACAACCTGCGCGACAGCCAGACCAAGGTGCAGGACATCCGGCAATACGAATTGGGATTGAAGTCGGGTGCGGCCAACTACGATCTGTACCTCACGGCGTTCTACAACACCTTCAGGAATTCGCCGTTCCAGGCCTTCCTGGCCAACGGCAGCAACTTCACCACGGTCGGCGATTCGCGTGCCTACGGCCTGGAGGTGGAAGGCGCGATCCGCCCGTTCGGCGGCTTCGAACTGGCCGGGACGGGGGTGTGGCTGGACGCGAAGTACCGTAACTACCGCGAATACACCGGCAACCAGGTCATGCGCCAGCCCAAGCGCCAGTTCCGGCTGACGCCGAGCTACTACTGGATGCTGCCGTTCGGCGACCTGCGCGTGTTCGCGACCTATTCCTACATCGGCGAACGCTACGCCGACCTGGCCAACAGCCAGCGCCTGCCGTCCTACGACATGCTCGACGTCGGTGCCAGCCTGCACAGCGGCGAGCACTGGGAGTTCACCGTCAGCGGCAGCAACGTGACCGACACGCTGGGCCTGACCGAAGGCAATGTACGCGTGCCCGGCGCGGCCACCGGCGGCGTGTTCATGGGCCGCCCGATCGCCGGCCGCCAGTATCAGGCATCGGTGGCGTATCGCTGGTAGCGCCTGCCGCATCGCAGACGCACGCGACGCCATTGCTGCACTGGCGTCGCGTGGCGCCGACCATGACAGGCGCAATCGCGCGCCTGTCGTGGCGGCGATGGCATCTGCAGGAGCGCATGCACGCGCATCCCGATCCAGTACGGCCACCCGTCCGTATCAGTGCCTCGACACCCTCCCTTCGCGTTCTCTTCGCAATCCCTTCGCGGTCCCGCCGCGATGCTCGCGCTCGGGTGCCGATGCGTGCCCGCACGTCGGCGTCGCGATGGCAGCGCCGCTACCCAGGTCGATTCGCTCCATGCTGCGCCACGGCGCGCGCGGTAGCGGTCCCCAGGCAGGAGAGACCGATGCAGCATGAGCCCCACCGTACCGATGACGCGTCCGGCGCCGCCGACAGCGCGCGCGACACCCCGCTGAGCGAGGACGAAGCCGCGCTCGCGCGCCGGCTCGGCATCAACGGCCTCTCGCGCCGCGAATTCCTCTCCCTGCTCTCGGCCGCCGGCCTGAGCAGCGCGGGCGGACAGATCCTCTTCAGCGAGGCCGCATTTGCCGCGCCGGCCGCCAAGGCCGCGCCACCGCAGAACGCCTTGCCCGTGGTCCTGGAGGTCAACGGTCAGCGCCATGCCCTGCAGTTGGATCCACGGACCACGTTGCTGGACGCGCTGCGCGAACACCTGGCACTGACCGGCACCAAGAAGGGCTGCGACCACGGCCAGTGCGGTGCCTGCACGGTGATCGTCGATGGCGAGCGCCGGCTGTCCTGCCTGACTCTGGCGGCGCAGGCCGAAGACACGCAGATCACTACCATCGAGGGCTTGGCCGACGGCGAGCGACTGCATCCGATGCAGGCCGCGTTCGTGCAGCACGACGGGTTCCAGTGCGGCTATTGCACGCCTGGGCAGATCTGCTCGGCGGTGGCGCTGTTGAACGAGATCAGGCGCGGCGATGCCAGCCACGTCAGCGCCGACGTCAGCCGGCCGGTCACCGAACTCAGCGACGCCGAGGTACGCGAGCGGATGAGCGGCAACATCTGCCGCTGCGGCGCCTACCCGAAGATCGTCGCCGCCATCCAGGACGTGCACAGCGGTGGTGCGCCGCGGCCGCTGACCTGGCGCTATGTCGACCAGTCCGAACTGACCGCCCTGAAGATGGCGAAGGAGGTGGCCGATGACGCCGTTTAAGTACCAGCGCGCGACCTCGCCGGAGGACGCGGTGCGCCGTGTCGCCGCCAACCCGAACGCGCGCTTCCTCGGCGGCGGCACCAACCTGCTCGACCTGATGAAGGAAGGGGTGACCGGTGCCGACGAGATCGTCGACCTGACCCGGCTCAAGGGCCTGGCCGAGATCGCCGAAACCGCCGACGGCGGCCTGCGCCTGGGCGCGCTCGCCAACAACACGCAGACCGCCAACCATCCGCTGGTGCGTCAACGCTATCCGTTGCTGAGCCAGGCGATCCTGGCCGGGGCCACGATGCAGTTGCGCAACATGGCCAGCAACGGCGGCAACCTGCTGCAGCGCACGCGCTGCGGCTACTTCTACGACACCGCCCTGCCCTGCAACAAGCGCGAACCCGGCAGCGGTTGCGGCGCGCGCGAGGGGCTCAACCGCACCCACGCGATCTTCGGCCACAGCGCACACTGCGTGGCCGTGCACCCGTCGGACATGTGCGTGGCGCTGGCCGCACTGGACGCGACGGTGCAGGTGCGCACGCCGGCCGGCACCCAGCGCGAGATTCCGTTCGCCGAATTCCACCTGCTGCCCGAGGCGCGAGCCGATATCGACAACCAGCTCGCGCATGGCGAACTGATCGAGTCCATCACCCTGCCGGCGCCGGGGTTCGCCGCGCACAGCCATTACCTGAAGGTGCGCGACCGGGCCAGCTACGCATTCGCCCTGATTTCGGTGGCCGCGGCGCTGGCACTGGAACCGGACGGGCGCATCCGCGACGCGCGCATCGCCATGGGCGGGGTGGCGCACAAACCCTGGCGCGCGCGTGCCGCCGAACGTGCGCTGGTCGGGCAGCGGGTCGGTGAAGACGCCTTCACTGCCGCCGCGCAGGCCGAGATGGCCGCGGCGCGGCCACTGGCGCACAACGCCTACAAGATCCCGATGGGCACGCACGCGATGATCCGCGCCCTGCACCGCGCCAGCGGCAGCGACGCCGCGTGAGCGGCCAACCGGAGAACCGGCAATGAACTACATCGGCAAGGAAATGCGCCGCGTCGACGGCTACGCCAAGGTCACCGGCAAGGCGCGCTATGCGGCGGAGTTCCAGATCCCGCATCTGGTCCACGGCTACATCCTCACCAGCACCATCGCCAAGGGCCGCATCGTGCGCATCGACACCCGCGCCGCCGAAGCCGCGCCGGGCGTGATCAAGGTGCTGACCCATCTCAATGCGATCAAGCCGGTCTCCGACGCGGTCAAGAAGAAAGGCGAGGATCTGTCGTTCCGTGCCCTGGTCGACGACCGCATCCATTTCAATGCGCAACCGATCGCCGTGGTAGTCGCCAGCACCTTCGAGCAGGCGCGGCACGCGTCGCGACTGATCCAGGTGGAGTACGCCACCGAAGCCGCGCAGACCGATTTCGACGCGCTGCTCGACCAGGCGCACGATCCAACCCCGGAAGACGCGCCCAAGCCGCGCGGCAACCCGGCCGCCGCGTTCGCTGCCGCGCCGGTGAAGCTGGAGGCCGCGTACACGATGCCGGTCGAGCACCACAATCCGATGGAGCCGCACGGCGGCATCGGCTACTGGATCGGCGACACCCTGACCGTGGTCAACAAGAGCCAGAACGTCTACCAGGACCGCGAACAGCTGGCCGGCTACTTCGGCATTCCGGTGGACAAGGTCAACGTGGTGTCGCTGTTCGTCGGCGGCGCGTTCGGCTCCTGCCTGCGCCCCAACTACTACACCTTCCTGCTCGGCGCGGTCTCCAAGGCGGTCGGCCTGCCAGTGAAGATCGTCTACACCCGGCGGCAGATGTTCAGCGGCCATGGCTACCGCCCCTATTACCGCGTGGAACTGGGGCTGGGCGCCGACGCCGCCGGCACACTGCAGGCGATCCGCTACCGGCACGTGCTCAACACCTCGCGCATCGAGGCATTCAACGAGGCCTTCTTCCGCAACGCGCGCTCGCTGTACGCCTGTCCCAACGTGGAGGATCGCTTCGAGGTGGTGGAGACCGACCTGCCGACGCCGCAGGCGATGCGCGCGCCCGGCACCATCAGCCAGATGTTCGGCATCGAATGCGCGATGGACGAACTGGCCTATGCGCTGAAGATGGACCCGCTGCAACTGCGCCTGGCCAACTACGCCGAGACCGACCCGGAAACCGGCAAGCCGTTTTCGAGCAAGGCGCTGCGCGAGTGCTACGCGCTCGCCGCCGAGACCTTCGGCTGGAGCAAGCGCACGCCCGAGCCGCGCTCCATGCGCGACGGCCGCCTGCTGGTCGGCTGGGGCATGGCCACCGGCACCTGGGCGTCGATGCAGATGCCCGCGCTGGCGCGGGTGGTACTGAAGGCCGATGGCAGCGCTCGCGTCGGCAGTGCCACCTCCGACATCGGCCCCGGCACCTACACGGTGATGACCCTGATCGCCGCCGAGTATCTGGGCATCGACGCCAAGCGCGTGCAGTTCGAACTGGGCGACACGCGCCTGCCGAAGGCGCCGGCGCAGGGCGGCTCGTGGACCACCGCCAGCGTCGGCAGCGCGATCCACGGCGCGGCGCGCGAGATCCGCGGCAAGCTGCTGGAACTGGCCAGGCAGGATGGGCAGGCCGCATTCAGCGGGCTGGATATGGATGCGGTGGAACTGGTCGATGGCCAATTGCGTCCGACCGGCAAGCCCGAGGCCGGCCTGGAGGTCGCCAAGCTGATGCGCCAGCACGGCCTGCAGGAACTGGAGGTGGTGCACGAATCCAAGCCCTCGGCCGAGCGCAAGCAGTACGCCACCGCCGCACACGGCGCGCAGTTCATTGAGGTCAAGGTCGATCCGGACACCGGCATGGTGCAGGTGACGCGGGTCATCGAAGCCACCGCCTGCGGCAAGATCATGAATCCGCTGACCTCGCACAGCCAGGAAATCGGCGGCGTGGTGATGGGCATCGGCATGGCGCTCAGCGAAGGCACCGAGATCGACCATCGCTACGGGCGCATGCTCAACGCCTCGCTGGCCGACTATCACGTGCCGGTCAACGCCGACGTGCACGAGATCCAGACCATGTTCGTCGAAGAGGACGACACCATCGTCAACCCGCTCGGGGTCAAGGGCATGGGCGAACTGGGCATGGTCGGCATTCCCGCAGCCATCGCCAACGCCGTGTTCCACGCCACCGGCAAGCGCATCCGCGACCTGCCGATCACTCCGGACAAGTTGATCGGCTGAGCACGAGCGCCGCTTGCTGCGCCGTTCGCCCTATCCCTCGTGGGAGCGGCTTCAGCCGCGACAGACGTCACCCATGGCGCCTGTCGCGGCTGAAGCGGCTCCTACGACATCGCTTCCGTAGTCATCAGAAGTGGCATTCCGTTGCAAAGAGCAAAGTAGGACGCCATCCAACGTCGACCGTTGTCTGACGGAAGCCTTCGCTGCATCTATCGCATCCCGCAGCAAGTCCTGCAGGAACCATCGCTACGTCGCGCCCTGTGGCGACCGCTATGGATCCAGCCACCCTTTCGCCACCGCCGCCTGTACATCCTCCGGCGTGTCCAGGTCCAGCGCCAACGCCGGCGCGACGATGCAACCGAGGCTATCCGGTGCCAGCGTCGCGAACAGCGTGCGCAAGCCCTGGTCGCCGCCCAATGGCAGCGCGCGCCAGCGCTGCTGCGCCACCACCGCGGGCATGCCACGCACGCCGGCGTAGGCGCTCACCGCGCAACCGGACGCCGCCCGTGAGGCCGCCGCCAGCAGATCCTGCAGATGCGCCGCGGCCAACGCTGGCTGGTCGCAACCGAGCACCAGGCTGTGGGTGATCGCGGCATCGTCGCCTACCGCCGCACGCAGGCAGTCCAGGCTGCCGCCCATGCCGGTGGACCAGTCCGGATTGCGCACGCACTCCACCGGCAATCCCTGCAGCAACGGGCGCAGCGCCTCGGCCTGCGCACCCAGCACCACCACGCAACGCGCCGGCGCCGTGGACAGCGCCAGGCGCACGACCTTGCGCAGCAGCGGCTCGCCGTCGCTGGTCAGCGTCTGCTTGGGACGGCCGAGGCGGCGGCTGCCACCCGCGGCCAGGATCAGCGCCGCGTGCGCCTGCGCCATCACCTGGCACCTTCGGCCAGCAACCGCGGCGCTGCCGTCAGCGCATCGCGGTGCGATCGCCGCGGCCTGTCGCTCGCCTGCGCGACCGCACTCAGCCGCGGCGGCGCCGCCCGGCTGGCCTGCAACTGCGCGGCGATGCTCAGCGCGATCGCTTCTGCGCCATTGCCTCCCAGGCGCAGCCCGATCGGCGAATGCAGGCGCGGCGACAACTGCGCGCGTTGCGTCGGACTCAGCAAACGGAACAGGTCCTCGCGCCGCCGCACCGGCCCCAGCAGGCCGAGGAACGGGATCGCGCTGCCGGCCAGCGCGTCCAGCGCTTCGCGATCCAGTTCGAAATTGTGGTGCATCACCAGTGCCGCATCGCTGCCGTCACAGTCGGCCAGGGCGCGGGTCGGCGTGCATGCCAGGGCGCGGTCGGCCAGCGCCGCCAACGCAGACCAGCGCGGCCGCTGCTCGACCAGGGTCGTCATCCAGCCCAATTGACGCAGCAGCGGCAGCAACACGGTGGTTTCCGGGCCGGCACCGAAGACGCTGACCCTCGGCGGCGGCGGCACCTGCACTTCGCCGACGCGCGACGGCGCCACAGACAGCGTGTGCCAAGGCAGGCACCACCGCAACGCCTGCTCGGCCACGCTGGCGGCGATGCGACCGTCGGCCTCCAGCGCCAGGGTCAATCCACCGCGCCCCTGCAGCCAGGCCTGGGCCAGCCCGTCGAAGCCAGGCAAGGCGAGCAGCGGCAGCAAGGCCAGGTGCAGGCGGCCCCGGCAACCGGCTGACGAACCCGACAGCAGGTCTTCGTCCTCGCGCGTATCGATCTCCATCCACACCGGCATGCCGGCGACGACGGCCTCCGCGGCGCAGCGCGCGATCTCCGGCTCCAGGCACCCGCCGCTGAGCCAACCCTGCTGCGCACCATCGGGGCCGAACAAGGCCATCGCCCCGGCATGCGCGTAAGTGGAGCCTTCGCGGGCCATCGCCACGGCCAGGACCGCGGGCGTGCCGCGGCGGCAGGCGTCGATTGCAGCATGGAGACAGTGTCGGGCAGCGGACATGCGGCGGCACAGGCAACGTGGGAAACCCGAGCCTAAGCGGCAGCCTGTGGTCGCGAGGTGACCCTGGCCGCCGTGCGTGGGCGTCGGTTCGCGGCAACAGCGGTACGTTTGGGCAACAACCGACGTAGGCATGCGATCGGGAATGCGAGGCATCCTGCCGAAGTCCGGCGCTGCGCCGCGGATGCCCTTGGCGCGAGTTGCACCGCCGCAAGTCATACCTTGCGGCGGCAGCATCCGGCTACAGCAGATGGAAGCGTTCGAACCGCTGCAGCGCCGCGTCGATCCTCGCCTGCAGCGCCGGTCGCTGCGGCGCCAGCCAGGTCCATTGCTGGATCAGCAGGCGGCCGGCGCGACGGTCCATCTTCAGATCGAGCGCGGCGACGATGCGGTCGCCGACCAGCACCGGCAACGCGAAGTAGCCCAGCACCCGCTGCGGCGCCGGCACATAGGCCTCGAAGCGGTGGGTATAGTCGAAGAATTGCTGCAGCCGTTTGCGCTGGATCACCAGCGGATCGAACGGCGACAGCAACTGCGCCCGCGTCGGATCCGGCGGCGGCGGCACGCTGTCCAGCACGTCCGGCTCGGCCCACAAGGCCACGCCTTCCTGGCCCTGCAGATGCACCGGGATCAGGCGCTTGCGCGCCACTTCCGCGGCGATCAACGCGCGCACCGCCGGTTTGGCGGCGGTCTCGCCATAGCAGATCGACTCCACACCGACGATGCCCTGCGCGCGCAACGCTCGCTGCAGCAGGTAACGCGCATATTGCGCGTCGCTGACCGGACGCGGCCGCTGCCGCCAGCCGAAATGCCGCGTGGCCAATTCGTACGTCTTGAGCATGCCGCTGCGCTGGGTGACCACCAGGTCGCCGCTGAAGAAACCGTACTGCAACGCGGCCCGCGACGGCTTGCGGCTGCCCCACGGATGGGTCTTCTCGACCAGCACCTCGTCGTCGATGTCGCGGATCGACAACGGCCCCTCGCTGCGGATGCGGCGCAACAGCCGCGCATAGTCCTGCGCATCCACCGTGCCCCTGGCGTCGGCCTGTGCACGTCGGCGCGCCATCTGCGCCACGTACATGCGGTAGTCGGCGACCGGCACGTAGGCCAAGGCATGGGTCCAGTACTCGAACAGCGACCTGTCCTGCGACTGCGCCTGTTCCAGATCCCGTTCGCGGTACTCGGGAATGCGCGTGTACAGCACGTGGTGGTGGCTGCGCGCGATCACGTGGATGGTATCGATCTGCACATAGCCCAGGTGCGCGGTGGCCTGCCGCACGGCCTCGGCGCCGCTGCCGAACGGTGCCGGCGTGGTCAGGCGCTGCGCATGCAGCCACAGCGCGCGCGCCCGGTCGGGCGCGAGCGGGACGGAAGCGACGGGAGTGCGCATCGGAACGACCTTCCTGGCAATGCGGTAGCGCCCATGAGGATAGCAACCCGGATTGCGCAATGCGGACCGCGCTGCATCCGTCGCGGTGCGTTTCGTCGGCACCTGCCGCACTTCGCCCGCCGCGGCCGCCACCTGTCCGATCACGCAGGCGCGGCAGCGCCGCACTGTCGACACTGCGTGTCACCGCCACCGCCGCGCACGCCGCCATGTCCTCGATCCTCTCCGCCCCGCACCACCCCGCTCCCGCCGCGCCGCACCTGGCGGGGCCGGCGCAGCCGCACGCCGGGCAAGGCTGGGCGACACGCCTGCTGCGTGGTGCCGCGGCGCTGTGGATGAGCATCGCCATCGGCGGTCAGCTCGCCTTCGCCGCCTATGTCGCCGGCTTCTACGGACGCACCGCGCTGGCCGGCACCCCCGAGCGCTGGAACCAGGTGATGGCGCGCGGCCATGTCGCCGGCGACACCGTGTTCAATGCGGTACTGGCGCTGCACCTGGGCCTGGCCGTGGCGATCGTGCTCGGCGGCGCAGCGCAGTTGCTGCCGGCGTTGCGACGCAGGCGTCCCGCCCTGCATCGCTGGAACGGACGCATCTACCTGGTCTGCGCCGTCGTGCTCAGCCTGGGCGGACTGGCGATGATCTGGATCCGCGGCGGCGTCGCTGGCGACCTGGGGCAGCATCTGGGCACCAGCGCCAATGCGGTGCTGATCCTGCTGTGCGTGGCCATGGCCTGGCGCCACGCCCGCCGCGGCCAGTGGCCGGCGCATCGGCGCTGGGCGCTGCGCCTGTTCCTGGCCGTCAGCGGCGTGTGGTTCTTCCGGATCGGGCTGATGGGTTGGTTGGCCCTCAACCAGGCACCGGTCGGTTTCGATCCGGACCGTTTCGTCGGCCCGACGCTGACCGCCCTGGCGTTCGCGCAGACCTTGCTACCGCTGGCGGTGCTGGAACTGTATCTGCGCGCACTCGACAGCCGCCGCAGCGGCCCGGAGTGGTTGGCGACGGCGGTGCTCGCCGCAATGAGCGCGGCCACCCTGGTCGGCACCCTCGCCGCGGTGGCGGGAATGTGGTGGCCGGTGCTGCGGCACGCCTGAGCGCAGCCAGCGCAGCGAACGCCCGCGCTCCGGTATGCTCGCGGCCATGTCGCCTCCGTCCCCGCTCTCCGCACCGCCGCGCATGCCTGCGCTGCTGACCTGGACGCGCATCGTGCCGGTGTTCCTGGTCTCCGGCGCGCTCGGCCTGCTGATGAGCCTGAGTTGGGACAGTCCCCTGCCGGTCCTGGTCCGCAGCCTCATGCTGGGCGCCGCCGCGCTGGGTGCCTACACGCTGTTGGAGCGCCGGCCGCAACGGCTGCCGCGCTGGCTGGCGCGCTGGGCGCTGCAGGTGGCCGGCGTCGCACTGGCGATCCCGACGACGACCCTGCTGATCTACCTGGGCTCCACCCACGCCGGCGCTCCGCCGTTCTGGCAGGACCCGGATCGGCTGGCCGGCTTCGCCACGCTGACCATCGTCGGCGTGCTGATCGCGCCATGGATGGCGCTGGCCGCCCTGGTGCGGCAGAAGGACGCGTTGGCCCGGCACCAGGCATTGGCGTTCGCGTTGGAACGCAGCGAACTGGAACGCGAGGCGCTCGATGCGCGCCTGCAGCTGTTGCAACGCCAGGTCGCCCCGCATTTTCTGTTCAATACCCTGGCCAACGTGCAGGCGCTGATCGATGTCGGGTCGCCGCGGGCCGCAGACCTGATGCGCAGCCTGACCGCCTACCTGCACGCCGCGGTGCCGCGCCTGCACGAGGCCACCAGCACGGTGGGCGACGAACTGGCGCTGACGCGCGCCTACCTGGAGCTGATGCACATGCGCATGCCCGACCGGCTGCACTACGCGATCGACGCCGAGGACGCCGTGCGGGCAGTGCGCTGCCCGACCCTCGCCGTACTGACCCTGGTCGAGAACGCGGTCAAGCATGGCATCGATCCGTCCGAGGAAGGCGGCAGCATCGCCATTCGCGCCTGGCGCAGCGGCGAGCGCTGCCATCTGCGTGTGGAAGACAGCGGCGCCGGCGAGGGCGACGGCCGCGGCGGGCTGGGCACCGGCCTGCGCACCTTGCGCGACCGCCTCGCGCTCGGCTTCGGCGATACGGCGCAGTTGCAGTTGCGTCCGCGCCTGCCGCAGGGCACCTGCGCCGATCTCAGCCTGCCGATGACGGTACCGCCCCGATGATCCCGCCCACCGCGCTGATCGCCGACGACGAACCGCTGCTGCGCGAGGCCCTGCGGTGTCAGCTGGGGCGTCTGTGGCCCGAGTTGCGGATCGTCGCCGAGGCGCGCAACGGCCGCGAGGCGGTGCGCCTGTTCGAGGAACATGCGCCGCAGATCTGCCTGCTCGACATCCAGATGCCTGGTCTGTCCGGCGTGCAGGCCGCGCAGCAGATCGGCCGCCGCGCGCATCTGGTGTTCGTCACCGCCTACACCGACTATGCGGTGCAAGCGTTTGCCGAAGGCGCGCTCGACTACCTGGTCAAGCCGGTGCAGGACGCGCGTCTGGCCGATACCGTCGCGCGGCTGCAACAGCGCCTGCAGGCCGCACAACCGGCGGCCGACCTCAGCGAGCAACTGTTGCGCCTGGCGCAGCGGCTGCGCCCACCCGAGCGCCCCGCCCCACTGCGCTGGCTGCAGGCGCAGAGCGGCGGCAGCGTGCGCCTGATCGCCGTGGAGGCCATCGACTATCTGCGCTCGGACAGCAAGTACACCAGCGTGGCCTGGCGCGATCCGGACGGACAGGCGTGCACCTCGATCGTGTCCACGCCGCTCAGGGACCTGGCCGCGCAACTGGATCCGGATGACTTCCAGCAGGTGCACCGCTCGGTGGTTGTCAATCGCCGCGCGATCCTGCACGTGGTGCGTGGCGACAATGAGACCGCACAGATCCACCTGCGCGGCCGCGCGGAGACGCTGCCTGTCAGCCGCAGCTACCTGCCGCTGTTCCGGGCGATGTAGGGGCGCCGCGCCGGCTGCGACTGCAAGCACAGGCGCGGCGACAGCGACGACAGCGACGACAGCATCCATCGCGGAAGGTGCCAGCGCCCTTGGTCAGCTGGACACGACCACCCGCCACTGCCGCGCATCCACCGGCTCCCAGGCGATCTCCACCGGCAGGAACTTCTCGATCAGGCGGGCATTGCTGGACAGGTGCGCGCTGACCGTGTCGGTGGTGAAGGCGCCGCCACCGGCCAATGCCATCGGCAGCAGCAACTGGTCGGCGAGGTGCTCGCCGACGCAGGCGCCGCTCTCCAGGTATTGGCGCACCTGCGCCGCCAGGCGTTCGCCGACCTGCTCGGCGGACACCCCGCGCTCGCCGTGGCCGGCGAAGACCTCCACGTGCGCCGCATGCCGCACCCGCACCAGCGCTGTGTTGCCCGGGCCCTGCGCCGGACGCACGCTGTGCACGTGGCGCGGATTGGCGTCCACGCCAAGTCGCTCGGCCAGCACCGCCAGTTCGCGCCGGCCGATCTTGCCGGACAGGCCCGAGACCAGCACCTGCGCCTCGATCGCCTGCAGGTCGCCTCGCGCATCGAAGCAGACCTGCTGCAACTGCGCACAGGGCGCGATGCTGGCCCGCAGCGCGCCGCCGCCGGCCGGATAGAAGCCATGCCGGTCCAGCGTCAACGTCGCAGCCACGCCCAGGCGCTGCAGCGCCGGCAGCCAGGTCTCGGCGAGAAAATCGGCGCAGGGCGCCAGCGGATTGTGGGTACCGCCTTCCAGAGTCAGACGCGACGGCGCGGCGGTGCGCCACAGCGCCGGCAGCACCGTCTGCAGCACCAGCGTGGTCGAGCCGGCACTGCCGGTGGCGAACTGATAGTCGCCGGGCACCACCGCTCCCGGCTCGAAGCGCAGCGTGGTCGCACCAATCTGCGCCCCGTGCGTGCGCGCCTGGCCGACCGTGGCGGCCGCCACGACCGCGGTCAGGTGCTGGCGCATCAGGCCCGGACGCGGACGTGCGCCACGGATGTTGCGGAAGGTGAAGCCGGTCCCGGTGCACAGGCTCAGCGTCAGTGCGGTGCGCAGCAGTTGCCCGCCGCCTGCGGCACCGTCGAGTTCGATCATGTCCATTGCCAAACAATCCATCATTGAAAACGCCCGTGCGGGCAAGCCCGCACGGACGATCGGCGCCGGCCGGCGCCACTGCAAGCCGACCGACACCTGTGACTACCCCTTGACGCACACCACCTGCCGCAGCGTATGCACGATCTCCACCAGGTCACGCTGCGCGGCCATCACCGCCTCGATCGGCTTGTACGCCGCCGGCGACTCGTCCACCACGTCCTGGTCCTTGCGACACTCCACATGCGCGGTGGCCTTGACGTGCTCGTCGACACTGATGCGGCGACGCGCCTCGGTGCGGCTCATCACCCGGCCGGCCCCATGGCTGCAGCTGTGGAAGCTGTCGGCATTGCCCAGCCCGCGCACGATGAAGCTCTTGGCGCCCATGCTGCCCGGAATGATACCCAGCTCGCCCTTGCGCGCGCTCACCGCGCCCTTGCGGGTCACGAACACGTCCTTGCCGAAGTGATGCTCGCGGCTGACGTAGTTGTGGTGGCAGTTCACCGCCTCGGCCTGCGCCTCGAACGGCTTGGCAATGACCGTACGGACCGCCTCGACCACGCTGCGCATCATGATCTCGCGGTTGATCCGCGCATAGCGCTGCGCCCAGTCCACCGCGAACACATAGTCGCCGTAGTACTGGCTGCCTTCCGGCAGATAGGCCAGGTCCTGGTCCGGCAGGTTGATCATCCAGCGCCGCATTTCCTCCTTGGCGAGCTGGATGAAATGGTTGCCGATCGCATTGCCGACGCCGCGCGAACCGGAGTGCAGCATGAACCAGACCCGCTGCGCCTCGTCCAGGCACATCTCGACGAAGTGGTTGCCGGTGCCGAGGGTGCCGAGATGCTGCAGGTTGTTGGTCTTGCGCAGGCGCGGATGACGCTCGCAGATCAACGCGAAGTCGCTGGCCAGCTGCGCCCAGCCGTCCACGGCCGCGCCTGGCGGCGTCTGCCACGCGCCCTTGTCGCGCGCGCCAGGCGTGCGCCCGTGCGGCACCGCACGCTCGATCGCGCTGCGGATCGGCGCCAGGTTATCCGGTAGATCGCTGGCGACCAGCGAGGTGCGCGCGGCGATCATCCCGCAGCCGATGTCCACGCCGACCGCGGCAGGCACGATCGCGCCGATGGTCGGCACCACCGAGCCGACGGTCGCGCCCTTGCCCAGGTGCACGTCCGGCATCACCGCGATCCAGCGATGGATGAAGGGCAGCTTGGCGATGTTCTGCAGCTGCTGGCGCGCCTCGTCCTCCAGCGGCACGCCGCGGGTCCACAGCTTGATCGGCGCCGCTCCCGGCTGCGCGATGACGTCGTACTGCTCGGTGTTCATGGTGTTGCTCCTTGTGCAACGGATCTTCAAAAAAAAAGCGCGGTGACGAGTGACGGTGGAACCTGCCGCCTGGAGGCAGTGCCGCCAGGCGGCCGGGACTCGAACCCGACCCATGAAGGGCTACCAAATGGAGTTCCACCTGCATTCACCGCAAAACCAACGCATCGCCTCACGCGGCAAGTCCATGTGCGGAACGATCGCTCTACCGCTGAGCTACCGCCTGACGGCGGGCGGGATTCGAACCCGCGACCGATGGAGTTCCGCCTGCATCCGCCAGGCAACGCGCACAACAGGACCGACGACGGCCACGACAAGAGAGATGGAACATTCCCGCTCTGTCCAACTGAGCTACCACCCCATCGAAGGGTGGGCGGGACTCGAACCCGCGACCTGGAGCTTAAAAGGCTGTAGTTCCATCGGCATTCGTGGACGCCGGCGGCGAAACATGGAGGCGGCGAGCACCGCCTCCTTCAACTGAACATCTTGCGTCTCCTTCAGCCCGGCGGGCCCCATTGCCCGCCGGGTCCAGTGCTTCCATGCAACGCACACAACAGGACCGACGACGGCCACGACAAGAGTGATGGAACATTCCCGCTCTACCAACTGAGCTACCGACCCCATCCTTGGAGTGGGCGGGATTCGAACCCGCGACATGGAGCTTCGGAGGCTGTAGTTCCATCGGCATTCGTGGACGCCGGCGGCGAAACATGGAGGCCGCCATGGCCGCCTCCGTCAACGCGAATCGTGCTTCTCCCGCGGCCCGGCGGGCCCCATTGCCCGCCGGGTAAACCTTGTTTTCAAGCCACCTCAGACCACGATCGAGCCGATCCGCTCGACCCAGCGCTTGGCGCCGGCGCCTTCGGCCGCGAACGTGGCCAGCAGGTCGAACACCGCGTCGCTGAAGCCGCCGACGTGCAGGATGTCGTCGCGTTCGACCGTCTGGCTGGTGGCCACCGGCTGCAGGTCGATGCAGACCATGCGCGCCTGCGGACACCGCGCCTTCAGTTCGGCCCAGGCCTGCATGGTCGCGGTCGCACCGCTACGGGTGTCGCGCCAACTCTCGTTGTCCGACACCAGCACCAGCAAATCCACCAGCGCACGCTGCGCGTTCAACTGCAGCAGCGGCGCGCTGACGCTGGTCCCGCCACCGCACAACGCGGCCAGTTGCTGCGCCTGCGCGATCACGTCCTGGCGCTGCCGCAAGCGCAGCGACCGCACCTCGGTGTCGAACGGCAACACGGTGGCGCGCGGATTGACCCGCTGCACGCAGGCCGCGATCAGCGCGGCCACATCGACGCAGCGCACGCTGCTGCTGGCGCCGCGGCGGAAGCCGGTCACCGGTGCGGCCATCGACCCGGAGACGTCCACCGCGACCACCACCTTGCCGTCCAGCCGCGGCACCTGCCGCGTCGCGATCTCCATCGCGTCGCGCAGCGCCTCGCCGATCTGCGGCGGCAACTGGCTGGCCGCGGTGCTGGCCACCAGCAACTGGTACGGGAACACCCGAGCGCGCTGGATCTGCGCCGGATCGCGCAAGCGTGCCGCCACCTGCGCCACCATCGCCTTGTCCTCGAACACCCCATGCCGCGCGAAGGTGTTGAGGTTCATGCGCAAGGTCTGCCACGAGGCGTTCCGGGCCAGCGCCGCCCAATGCGCCGCGGTCAGCGGCAGGGCGGTGTAGTACTGGAACGGCAACTCCGGCAACGGCCCCGACGGTGCGCGCTTGAACGCCTCGTACGCCTGCAGCATCGCCGGCAGCGCGTCCTCGCGGTACGGCTTGCCCACGACCCACGCGTACAGCGCCTCGCGCTCGGCATCGGCCGGCTTCGGGTGAACCATGCGGATCACATCGGCCAACGACGGCTGCTGGCCGATCGCCGCCTGCACGATGGTCTGCGCCGACGCCTGCTGCAGCCACTGCCGCACCAGGCGCTTGGGCCGCGACCCCAGCGACTTGCGCCCGAGTTGCCCGCTGCGCACGATCTGCACGAAGTTGCGCAGCAGGCGGCCATTGTCGATCACGCGCGGGAAGGCCCGTGCGAACAGGTCCGGATCGCGGGTGGTCAACGTGGCCAACAGCAATGCCGGCATGTCCTTCATGTGCGCGACCTGGCGTGCGTAGATCGCGGTCTGCGCGACGAAGGCCGGATCGACCTGCGCGCACAGCCCGAGTACTTGCTGCAGTTGCACCTCGGCACCCGCATAGAACGTGCCGTTCAAGCAGCCGGTGGCCGCATACAGCGCCAGCGCCGCCTGCGGCGAACGCGCATAGGCGGCGCCACCGGCGTCGTTGCGCACGGTCGCCGGCGGCAGCAGCGCGCCACGCGAGGACGAGAACAGAGAGAGGTTGGCCATGTCAGGCTCCTGGCGGGAACGGCCCGCGTTGGTGATGCCCAGGTATCGCAATGGCCGTGCCAACTTTTTCGATAACACCTCAACGCATTGATTAAAAAAAGAAAATCGAGAATCAAGCGGCGACCCCCGCTTGTTCGGCGCCGAACATTCCTATAACTTCAGCAAGACTTTTATAAGGATGGATATGGATAGGCCACAGGTGGTGTTCGGCATGCTCGGCACCCAGCTGGATTCCGGTAGCGGCCCCGGGCGCTGGGAGAAGTGGCGCCCGACGGTGGCGCTGGGCATGCACGAGGACTTTCTGCTCAGCCGCCTGGAGTTATTGACCGACCTGCGCCGCTACCAGAAGCTGGCGCAGTTGGTGAGCGAGGACTTGGGCCAGGTCTCGCCGGGCACACAGGTGCGGCTGCACGACACCTACCTGGCCGATCCCTGGGACTTCGAGGGGGTCTACGCCACCCTGCACGACTTCTTCGCCGGCTACGCGTTCCGCCCGGACGAAGAGGACTACTACCTGCACATCACCACCGGCAGCCACGTCAGCCAGATCTGCGGCTTCCTGCTGACCGAGAGCCGGCACTTCCCCGGGCGCCTGCTGCAGACCTCGCCGCCGCGCAAACAGGGCAGCGGCGAGGCCGGCGCCTACACCGTGATCGACCTGGACCTGTCGCGCTACGACCGCATCGCGCAGCGCTTCCAGCAGCAGCAACTGCAGGACCGTGCGTTGCTGAAGAGCGGCATCGCCACGCGCAATGCGGCGTTCAACCGCATGATCGAACAGATCGAGACCGTGGCCACGCGCTCCAGGGCGCCGATGCTGCTGATGGGGCCGACCGGCGCCGGCAAGAGCCAGTTGGCCAAGCGCGTGTTCGAACTGAAGAAGCTCAAGCACCAGTTGCCGGGGCGTTTCGTCGAGGTCAATTGCGCCACCCTGCGCGGCGACGGCGCCATGAGCGCGCTGTTCGGCCATACCAAGGGCGCCTACACCGGCGCGGTCAGCGACCGCCCGGGGCTGCTGCGCTCGGCCCACCAGGGCCTGCTGTTCCTCGACGAGATCGGCGAACTGGGCCTGGACGAGCAGGCCATGCTGCTGCGGGCACTGGAGGAGAAGCGCTTCCTGCCGGTCGGCAGCGACCGCGAGGTGGAGAGCGAGTTCCAGCTGATCGCCGGCACCAACCGCGACCTGCACCAGCACGTCGCGCAGGGCCGCTTCCGCGAGGACCTGCTGGCGCGCCTGAACCTGTGGACCTACCACCTGCCCGGCCTGGCCGAACGCCGCGAGGACATCGAGCCGAACCTGGACTTCGAACTGGAGCGCTGGTCGCACGAGCAGCACCAGCGGGTGACCTTCAATCGCGAGGCGCGCAGCCGCTACCTCGCCTTCGCCACCGGCGCGGAGGCGCGCTGGTCCGGCAACTTCCGCGACCTCAGCGCCTCGGTGATGCGCCTGGCGACGCTGGCCAATGCCGGGCGCATCCAACTCGAACTGGTGGAGGAGGAAATCGCGCGCCTGCGCCGGCAATGGCGCGACGGCACCCCGCCCTCGCCGCTGGACGCCCTGCTCGGCGACGCGGCGGCGCAGCTGGATCGCTTCGAGCGCGTGCAACTGGAAGACGTGCTGCGGGTCTGCGCGACCGCCAAGTCGCTGTCGCAGGCCGGACGCGAACTGTTCGCCGTGTCCCGCACGCAACGCGCCAGCACCAACGACGCCGACCGCCTGCGCAAGTACCTGGCGCGGTTCGGACTGGACTGGGAGCAGGTGCGCGAGAGTGGGCGCGCCGCGGCGCAGGACTGAGCGATCGGCGTGCGGCGCTGCGAGACACGAAAAGGCCGCAACCGGGCTGGCCAAGAGAACGACGGGGACGGAACCGCCCTATCCGCGACGGCGCAACACCGGGGCTGCAATGTGCGCGGCAGCCAGGCTCAGATCGATCGAACGCCCTACCCGGTCGCTACGCAGCGCCCATCAAATTGCGCCGGCTCAGCCCGCGCACTTCGCGCAAAGACCGTGCACTTCCAGGGTCTGCGCCTGCGGCTGGAAGCCCAGGGCCTTGGCGCGCTGCTCCAGTTGCGCGACCACGTCGCGGTCCTCCAGCTCCACCGCGCTGTGGCAGCGGTCGCAGATCAGGAACGGCACCGAGTGCTGGGCGCTGCTCGGGTGGTGGCAGGCGACGAAGGCGTTGACCGATTCGAGCTTGTGCACGAAGCCGTTGGCCATCAGGAAGTCCAGCGCGCGGTACACGGTGGGCGGCGCGTCGGCGCCCACGCCCTTGCCTTCGCGCACCCATTCCAGCAGGTCGTAGGCCTTGACCGGGCGCCCGGCCTCGGCGATCAGCCGCAGCACGTTGGCGCGGATCGGGGTCAGGCGCAGACCGCGCTCGCGACTCACCCGCTCCACCACCTTGACGAAGTCGGCAGCGTCGTGGACGTGGTGGTGCGGCTCGGTACAGGCGGTCTTCTTGCTGGACATGGCGGTCTCCCGGGAATCAGCTTCCCGCTGGGATCTTGATGAGCGCGGCGTCGATGCGTTTCAAGGCCTCCTCGCGCCCGGCCAGGTAGACGGTCTGCGAGATGTCCGGACTGACCTGGGTGCCGGTGATGGCCACGCGCAGCGGCTGTGCCACCTTGCCCATGCCGATCTCCAGGGCGGCGGCGGTGTCGTGCAGCGCGGCGGCGACGCCATCCAGGCTCCACTGCGGCAGCGCGGCCAGCAGTTCGCGTGCCTTGCCCAGCGCCAGTTCGGCGCCCGGCTTGAAGTGCTTGGCCACCGCCGCGTCGTCGTAGCGGGTCAGCGGGCGATACCAGACCTCGGCCTTCTCGGCCATTTCCTTGAGCGTCTGCACGCGCTCGCGCAGCGCCACCACCACCTCGGCCGCAGCCGGGCCGGCGGCCGGGTCGATGCCGAGCTTGCGCAACTGGAACTCCAGCTGCGGCGCGATCGTCGCCGGGTCGTCGCTCTTGAGGTAGTGCTGGTTGACCCAGCCGAGCTTGGCCATGTCCAGGCGCGCGGCCTTGGAATTGACGTCCTTGACGTCGAACATGTCGATCAGCTCCTGGCGCCCGAACAGCTCCTGGTCGCCGTGCGACCAGCCCAGCCGCGCCAGGTAGTTGATCAGCGCGTGCGGCAGGTAGCCGGCGTCCTTGTACTGCATCACGTCGGCCGCGCCGGTGCGCTTGGACAGCTTGGCGCCCTGCTCGTCCAGGATCATCGGCATGTGCGCGAACTTCGGCACCGGCGCGCCCAGCGCCTGGTAGATGTTGATCTGCCGCGGGGTGTTGTTGATGTGGTCGTCGCCGCGGATCACCTCGGTGATGCCCATGTCCCAGTCGTCCACCACCACCGCGAAGTTGTAGGTGGGGTAGCCGTCGGGACGGAAGATCACCATGTCGTCCAGTTCACTGTTGGCGATCTCGATGCGGCCCTTGATCAGGTCGTCGAACGCCACCACGCCCTCGGTCGGGTTCTTGAAGCGGATCACCCGGTTGGGATCGTCGCGGTACGGCAGGTTCAGCTCGCGCGCGGCGCCGTTGTAGCGCGGCTTTTCCTGCCGCGCCATCGCCGCTTCGCGCATGGCGTCCAGTTCCTCGCGGGTCTCGTAGGCGTAGTAGGCCTGGCCCTGCGCCAGCAACTGCTCGGCGACCTCGCGGTAGCGATCCAGGCGCCGGGTCTGGTAGATCGGGCCTTCGTCGTAATCCAGGCCCAGCCACTCCATCGCCTCCAGGATCGCGTCGATCGCCGCCTGGGTGCTGCGCTCGCGGTCGGTGTCCTCGATCCGCAGCACGAATTCGCCGCCGCGGTGGCGCGCCTCCAGCCAGCAGTACAGCGCGGTGCGCGCGCCGCCGATGTGCAGGTAACCGGTGGGACTGGGGGCGAAACGGGTGCGGCAGGCCATGGAACGCTCGAAACGACGGGAATCGGGCGATTTTACCTTGCCGGGGCGGCGCCTGCTGGCGCCGCGGGATTGGGGATTGGTGATTCGGGATTGGTCAAGCAGCGTCTCGCCCCGGGAACAGGGCATGGCACGCCGAGGCGCGGCACGTTGCGGGAAACGCTCCTATGCGAAGCGGCTCAGTTCCGCGCGTAGCACGGCCGGTGCCAGTTGCCCGCGCCAATCGCGGTCGTTGGCCACTTGTGCGTTGGCGCGGCTGGCCTCGAACGCGGCGAAGTCCAACTCGGCGATCGCCCAGACCTGCTCGCCGCGGGTCTGCGCAACGATGCCGTCGGCCGGGAAACCAGCGTCCATCGGCGCGTACAGCGTCGCTTCGCCTGTGTTCACGTCCAGCGCCGGGCTCCACTCGGCGACGCCGGCGGTCACCGACTGAGCGACGAAGATGCGGTTCTCCAGCGCCCGCGCCAGACAACCCACGCGCACGCGGGTGGCGCCGGCCTCGGTGTCGGTGCAACTGGGCACCACCAGCAGCCGCGCCCCGGCCTCGTACTGGGCACGCACCGGCAGCGGAAACTCGCTGTCGTAGCAGACCGCCACGCCGGCGCGCACGCCCTCGGCCTCGAACACCTTCAGCGCCTCGCCGCCGTCGATCAGGCCGGTGGCCTTCTCGAAGCCGGTCAGTTGCAGCTTGTCCTGCCAGCCGTGGTCGCCGTCCGGGGTGAACCAGTAGGCGCGGTTGCGGTAGCGCCCCTGCCCGTCGTCGAGCAGGAAGCTGCCGGCGACCACGTGCAGGCGATGGCGCCGCGCCAGGTCGGCGAACAGGGCCAGGTAAGGCGCATGCAGTGCCTGGATCGCCGCCAGCGAGGCCGGCAGCCGCGCCGACACCTCGGCGCCGAAGGTCGCGGCCAGTTCCAGCGACAGGTACTCCGGCAGCACCGCCAGCTGCGCGCCGGCCTGCGCGGCCTCGCCGAGCAAGGTGGCCTGCTTGTCGGCGAAAGCGGTGAAGTCGGCGGGCGCGCCGATCGGATACTTGGCGACGGCGACTTTCATGCGGCAGGCTCCAGCGCGCGGGTCCAGAAACCCAGGGTATGCGGCGTTTCGCCGCGGTCGACCTCGTTCCACGGCAGATGCATGCGCAAGGCAGCCTGCGGCTGATAGCCGCGCTTGCGCCAGAACACGTCGTTGCCGCGGTAGTCCGGCGGTCGCCGCGGGTCGTCGGGCGCCCGCTCCACCGAACAGAACGCGGTCAGGCGGAAGCGACCGAGCGCGCGCGCATGCGCCTCGCGCTCGTCGAAGAAGGCATGGCCGGCGCCGCGCCCGCGGTACTGCGGCAACAGCACCGACTCGCCGAAATAGAACACCTCGGCCGGGTCGATGCCGCTGCCGGCGAAGGCCGCGGCGAACGCCTCGGTGTCGTCGACCAGCGGCAGCCCGGTGGAGGCCCCGACCACCTGCTCGCCGTCGCGCGCCAGCACGAACACGCTGTCGGGCGACGCCGCATAGGCGGCCAGGTACTCGCGTTCGTAGCCCAGGTCGCCGTCGTAGAGGTAGGGCCAGTCGCGGAACACCACGATGCGCAGTTGTGCGACCGCGTCCAGGAACGGCACGATCCCGGCGCCGCGCAGGCGCTGAATGGAGAGCGGAGAGTGCATCCGTGCACTCTACCGCAAGCGTTTCCCTGGCGCTGCCTGCCTGGCGATGCCCTTGCATGTGCCTCCTTGCCGCGTCCTTGCGCGGGCGTCCTGCCCGTCCTGTGGCGCACGCGCTTCCTTGCCCTGCCTGCGGCGCCTTGGCGTGTGCGCCCTTGCCGCCTCCCTGCGTGAGCGTCCTGCCCGTCCTGTGACGCAAGCGCCTCCTTGCGCTAGCTGCCTGGGCGATGCGCTTGCGTGCGCCCTTGCAGCGTCCCTGCGTGGGCGTCCCTGCCCGTCCTGTGACCCATGGCGGCATCCGTCCCGCCACCGTCGGTGTTTCTGCCGTCAATGGCCGATGACCATCCGACCGATCCGCCCGCCGTGGCGGCGATCGATGCGGGTGCCCTGCCTCAGCGCCACCAGCGGCACAGCAGCGCGGCCTGTGCCGGCAGCACCAGCAAGCGCGCGCGGCCTTCCGCTTCCCAGGTCACGAACCCCGGCGCAGGCGTGTCCCCGCACCGCTCCACGTCCATCGCCCAGGCCGGATCGCGGCGCACCGCGCGCCAGGGGCAGTAGCGCCACGGCGCGACATCGCCCGGCAAGGCCGCACGCGCCTGCAGCGCGCCGGCCAGGAACGCCACCGCGTCGCCGGCCAGGGCCGCGCGGCTGCGTTCGCTCAAACGCAGCCACAGGGCTCCGCCGCGGTCGGCGGCGGTGACCAGCGCGGCCTGCGCGCTGCGCGCGAGCGCCCCCGGCAGGTTGCCGGGATGCAGGCCATGGGTCTCCAGGGCGGGCGGCAGCAGCGCCTGCAGACGCCGATGCAGATGACGATGACGATGCGCGACCATGTCCGGTTCTCCCCGACGGCTCAGCGCAGCGACGCGCCGAGTTCGTACCAGTCGATCCGGCGGGTGATCCACATGATCGCGCCGAGGATGCCGAACAGCAGCAGCGAGCCCATCAGCAAGGCGTTGTCTTCCGAGGCCAGCAGGCCGTAAAGCGCGCCGTACAGCACGGTGAGCATGCTGGCGAAGCCGGCCGCACGCAGGCGGCTGCGCAAGACCCCGGACAGGTAGAAGAACTGCAGCCCGATGCAGGCCACCGCCGAGACCAGATACGCCTGCCAGAACGGGATGTGCTCGGACAGGCTGAGCAGCAGCAGGAAGAAGATTGCCAGCGCAAGGCCGACCAGCAGGTACTGCAGCGGATGGATCGGCAGGCGCTTGATCAGCTCGAACAGGCCGAAGGCGACGAAGGTCAGCACCACGAACAGCAGGCCGTACTTGCTGGCGCGCTCGGCCTGGGTATATACGTCCACCGGGTCGACCAGGTCCACGCGCAAGGCGTCGAGATCCTGTCCGCCGGAGGCCAGCTGCGCCTGCGCGCCGGTCGCCAGCGACGACAGCGCCCAGCTCGCCTGGAACCCTTGCGCGGTGATGCGGCGCTCGTTGGGCAGGAAGCGGCCGCCGAACAACGGATGCGGCCACGGCGAGTTCAGCGCGATCTGGTTGTCGTCGCCGACCGGCACGATCGACAGCGCCTGGGTGCCGTCGAGCACGAATTCCATCTGCACCTCGTGCAGATCGGTCAGCCGGCCCTGCTGCGTATCGCGCAATGCCGGCAGCACCG